>NZ_QWKP01000217.1 GCF_003470205.1 Cellulomonas rhizosphaerae | reverse complement strand
GCCCTGCAGCAGCGGGTCGCCGCCGAGGTGGCAGCGCTGCGCACCGAGGCCGAGCAGTACGCGGCGTTCGTCCGTGCGAGCGCCGAGCGCGAGACCGGCGAGCTGCGCGCGACAACCGGCGACGAGCTCGCCGCCGCCCGGGCCGAGACCGAGCAGACCGTCACCGCGCTGCGCTCGGAGGCCGAGCAGTACGCCGCCGAGGTGCGCGCCACCGCCGACCGCGAGACCGGCGCACTGCGCGAGCGGGCCGCGCACGAGGCCGAGCACCTGCGCGGCACCACGGAGCGCGAGACGACCGAGCTGCGCGAGGTCACCGAGCGCGACGCCGCCGAGCTGCGCGCGACGACCGATCGCGAGACCCGCGAGCTGGCCGAGCGGACCCGCCTGGACGCCGAGCGCGTGCTGACCGAGGCCCGCCGCTCCGCGAGCGAGAACCTCGCGTCGGCGAAGGCCCGCGGCGACGAGCTCGTCGGGCAGGCCGAGCAGCGCCTCGCCGACGCCGACCTGTCGATCGCGTCGAAGCGCGAGCAGTCCGAGCGCGAGGACGCCGAGCGCCACGAGACCGCGCGTGCGGAGACCGAGCGTCTGGTGCGCGACGCCGAGGCGCACGCCGCCGAGGCCGAGGACCGCGTCACCAAGGCGCTGGCGCAGGCCGAGAAGGTGCGGACCGACGCCGAGGCGCAGGCCAAGGAGCTGCTGTCCAACGCCCGCCGCAACGCCGACCGCGTCGTCGCCGAGGCGCGTGAGCACGCCGAGAAGCAGATCTCCGACGCGATGACCGAGTCGGAGCGCGAGCGGACCACCGCGACGCGTCAGGTCGAGGACCTCAACCGCCAGCGCGAGTCGATCACGACCTACCTCGACGAGCTGCGCAACCTGCTCGGCCACGACCCGGACCGCGCGGCGCTCGAGCGCGCGCGGCGCGCCGAGGCGGCGTTCAACAAGGAGCAGGGCTCGGAGTCGGCACCCGCCGCCCGGCCCGCTGCGAAGCCCGCCGCCAAGGGCCGGACCACCAAGGCCCGCCCGGCACCCGTCTCGGTCTCGGCCCCGGCCGCGCAGGGGTCGGCTCCCGCCGAGGAGAAGGCGCCCGAGCAGGCGGACGAGAAGCCGCAGGGCGAGGCCCCGCAGGAGCCCGTGGCCGACGAGCAGGTGGCGCAGGATGCCCCCGCCGCCGCGTCCGCCGACGAGCAGCAGGCCGACGCCGGCGAGCCCGCGCAGCAGCGCTGAGGTGTCGAGCACGTCCGACGACGCCGCCGCGTGGCGTGAGCAGCGCCGCGAGGCGGCCGCGGCTCACGCCGACGCGCTCGCGCGCAAGCAGCAGGCGGAGTCGGCGCGCGCCCGCGTGATGATCGCGGAGTTCGTCGCGAAGGCGCGCACCGACGGGCCCGCGCCGGTGCCCCTGCGGGCGCACGCGTCGAGCGGGGGTGCCCGGTACAGGACTCCGCTGGTCGGGTGGTACCTGCGCGTCGACGAGACCGTCGCGGTCGACGCCGAGGGCGAGTTCTACGTGCTCCGCGCGGTGCCGAGCCTCGCGGCCCGGTTGCGCGGTGTCACGCCTGAGCCGTCCGACCCGCCCCTCGTGCTCGGCGCGGGTGGGCGGGACGGCGAGTCGCTCGACCTGCGGGACGCGCTGGACCGGGTGCTGCGGGGCTGACCCCGGTCAGGACGCGGCGTCCGCGCGCTGTGCCAGGTCGCCGAGCGCGGCCGCGACGACGGCGGGCTGCTCGGCGGCCGCCAGGTGCCCCGCACGGGGGACGACGACGAGCAGCGCGTCGGCCGCGGCGGCGACCATGTGCTCGGCGGCGTCGATCGGCGTGAGCGCGTCCTCGTCGCCGACGACGACGGTCACCGGGCCGGCGAAGGCCCGCAGCACGTGGGTCCGGTCCGGACGCGCGGCCATCGCGCGCTGCGACCACGCGATGCCGGCGGGTGACTGGTCCTCGATCCACGCGGCGACCTGGTCGCTCACGGCCGGGTGCCCCGCGCGGGTGCTCTCCCCCACCAGCGTGGTGGCCATGGGGCGCACGGGCGCGACCGAGTCCGTGGCCTCGGCCTCGTCGGCGATCCGCAGGCGGTTCGCGCGCGCCTCCCCGGGGTCTGCCGTGGACTTGGTGTCCACCAGCGCCAGCGCGGCGACCAGCTCGGGGTGTGCCTCGGCGAGCGCGAGCGCCACGTAGCCGCCCATCGACATGCCGGCGACGACCGCGCGCCCGATGCCCGCCTGCGCCAGGGCCGTCGCGACGTAGGCAGCCGAGGCCTCGATCGCGGGCTCGGGCAGGTCGGCCAGGTGACCGGGCGTGCCGGGCAGGTCGACCGCGTGGACCGCCCGCGTCCCCGGCACGGCAGCCGCGGCGACCAGCCACATGCGGTGGTCGAGCGGGAACCCGTGGATCAGGACGATCGGCAGGCCGTCGCCGGGCGATCCCTCGCGGAAGGTGTGCAGGGTCATGCGTCCTCCTGCCCGTCAGCGCCGCCGTCGCCACGCTCGTCGGACGGGCCGGCCACCGCGGGCGGCAGCGCGCTCGGTGCGGTCTCGCTCGGCCCGTCCCACGTGGTCGGCAGGGGCGGGTGGCCGGGCAGGACGTGCGCGACGATCTCGTCGAGCACCCGGCGCACGGCCGGCTCGCCCACCCACAGGTGCTTCGCACCGTCGACCCCGATGACCTCCGCCTGCGGGACGCGCGCGAACCGGCGGCGGGCCTCGTCGGGACGCAGGTAGTCGTCGAGCTCGGGGACGAGCACGACGAGCGGTTTGCCGAAGGCGGCCCAGGCGTCGAGGTCGGCGTCCGTGGCGCGGTGCAGCGGCGGGGAGAGCAGGATCGCGCCCTCGATCGACGGGTCGCGGCCGTGCACGAGGGCGAGCTCGGTGCCGAAGGACCAGCCGACGAGCCAGCGGTGCGGCAGGTCGCGGAACTCGGCGAGCTCGATCGCCGCGGCGACGTCGAACCGCTCACCGACGCCCTCGTCGAACGTGCCCTCGCTCGTGCCGCGCGGGCTCGTCGTGCCGCGCGTGTTGAACCGCAGCACCGCCAGACCCGCGAGCGCGGGCAGCCGCCAGGAGGCCTTGCGGTACACGTGCGAGTCCATGTACCCGCCGTGCGTGGGCAGTGGGTGCAGGGTCACCAGGGTCGCCGCAGGGGTCGTCGGCTGGCCGTCCGGTCCGACCGGGAGCGCGAGCTCGCCGACGAGGGTGAGCCCGTCCGCGGTGTGCAGCTCGACGTCCTCGCGGTGCGCGGGCAGCACGGTCAGGGACCTGATGGGAGTGGGTTCGGGTTCGGTGCTCATCGCCTCGAGCCTAGGCCGACCGCGTGCTCGAGGACGGCCGCGACGCCGTCGTCGGCGTTCGACGGGCACGTGTGGCTCGCCGCCGCGAGCACCTCGGGGAACGCGTTCGCGACCGCGAACGACGCGCCGGCCCAGCGCAGCATCGGCAGGTCGTTCGGCGCGTCGCCGAAGGCCCACACCTCGTCGGCACCGATCCCCAGGTCCGCGGCCCACCGCTCGAGGGTCGCGGCCTTCGTCACGCCGGTACCCGAGATCTCGCCCAGCCCCGGCGCACCCGAGTCCGCGACCAGGCCCGCGTCGCCGATCACCTCGGCGACGCGGCGCGCGAACGACTCGTCCCACGGGAGCGAGGTGCGCACGAGCAGCTTGAGGGTCGCGTCGGTCAGCACGTCCTCGATGCGGTCCGCGACGCGGCTGCCGGGCGGGATCACGTACGACTCGGTGAACGCCGTCTCCTTGTCGAAGCCACCCGCGTGCTCCGCCGCGAGGTGCACGTTCTGCGCCCCCCAGGCGTCCCGGAGCAGGGCCGCGACGCGGGCGACCTCGGCGGCCGTCATGCCGTCCTGGGCGAGCACCTGGTCGGAGCCGACGTCGAACACGGCCGCACCGTTGGAGCAGATCGCCACCCCGTGGCCCGCGACGTGCGCCGAGAGCTCCCGCAACCGGCGCAGCGGCCGCGCGGAGACGAAGACGACGGAGATCCCGGCGTCGGCGGCGGCCCCGAGCGCTCGCTGCGTGCGTGGCGAGACCTGCTCGTCCGGGCCCAGCAACGTGTTGTCCAGGTCGGTCGCGACCAGCCGCGGCGGGGTCGTCGGCCAGGCCGCTCGGGCGTCGTCGCTCACCGCGCCACGCTAACGCCTCGTCGGGCCGCGCCTGGACCGCGCCTGCCAGCACGACGCGTGCCAGTGCCGCCGGTCGTCGACGGCCTCGCCGAAGAGGCCGTCGGACCGCCAGGCGACGACGTGCGCGGTGCCCGGGGTGACCAGCTGGTCACATCCCGGGCACCGGTACGCACGGTCGGAGCCGCGCACGTGCTGGACGACCCACTCGCCGTCGTCGGCGGACTCGGAGCGGCGCCCACCGGTCGCCCGGTCGACGTCCAACGGCCGGACCTCGCCCGTGTAGGGGCGCTTGGAGGACCGTCGACCGCTGGGCACCGCCCCATCCTCTCCCGTACGTGCTTACGCGGTGTGAGCGGTCTCCGCGGGCGCGATCGTGCGCGTGCGGATGAGCTCGGCGTACCAGCGGGCCGAGTCCTTGGGCGTGCGGACCAGCGTGTCGTAGTCGACGTGCACGATGCCGAACCGGCGGTCGTAGCCGTAGGCCCACTCGAAGTTGTCGAGCAGCGACCACACGAAGTAGCCGCGCACGTCCGCGCCGGCGTCGATCGCCTGGCCGACGGCCTCGACGTGGTCGTGCAGGTACGCGGTGCGCTCGACGTCGTGCACGCGGCCGTCCTCGGTCACGGTGTCGTAGAACGCCGACCCGTTCTCCGTGATGGCCATCGGCAGCTCGGGGTAGCGCGCGGACAGGTCGAGCAGCAGCTCGGTGAGGCCCAGCGGCTCGATGTTCCAGCCCATGGCCGTGTGCGGGCCGGGCTGCGGCAGGAACTCGACGTCCGTCGCGCCGACGAACGGCGTGTGCTGCGACGTCTTGTGGCCGTCGGCACCGGGCTCGCCGTCGCCGGTGATCGCCGTGCCGCGCTGGACGCGGCCCGTGGAGTAGTAGTTGATGCCGAGGACCTCGAGCGGGACCTGGATGATCTCCAGGTCGCCGTCCTGCACGAAGGACCAGTCGGTGATGTGCGCGGTGTCCGCGAAGACCTCGGGCGGGTAGACGCCCTCGATCACGGGACGCAGGAACACCTCGTTGGCGATGGTGTCGATCTGGCGCTTGGCCTCGACGTCCTGCGCCGAGTCCGTCGCGGCACGCGTGACGTGCGTGTTGAGCGTGATCGAGATCGGGGTGTCCTGCCCGAGCACGTCCTTGATCGCGCGGCCGGCGAGGCCGTGCGCGAGGTTCAGGTGGTGCACCGCCTTGAGAGCGGCCTCGTCGTCGGTGACACCCGGGGCGTGAACGCCGGACGCGTAGCCGAGGAACGCCGAGCACCAGGGCTCGTTGAGCGTGGTCCACAGGTGGACCTTGTCGCCGAGCGTCTCGGCCACCTTGCGCGCGTACTCCTCGAACCGGTACGCGGTCTCACGGTTCGCCCAGCCGCCCTCGTCCTCGAGCGGCTGCGGCAGGTCCCAGTGGTACAGCGTCGCGACGGGCTTGATGCCGGCGGCGATGAGACGGTCGACGAGGTCGACGTAGAAGTCGAGGCCCAGCTTGTTGAACTCGCCCGAGCCCGTGGGCTGGACGCGCGGCCACGCGATCGAGAAGCGGTAGGCCTGCAGCCCGATCTTCTCCATGATCGCCACGTCCTCCTCGACGCGGTGGTAGTGGTCGACGGCGACGTCGCCCGTGTCACCGTCGAGCACCTTGCCGGGCGTGCGCGAGAAGGTGTCCCAGATCGACGGCAGGCGGCCGTCCTCGTGGGCCGCACCCTCGATCTGGTACGAGGCGGTGGCGGAGCCCCACAGGAAGTCGGGGCCGAACTGGCGGCCGGACGGCAGCGTCGTGGTCATGGCTGGTCCTTCGTGTCGGGCGGCCCTGTCGCCGGGGCGGGACGGGCTGGAGGTGACTGACTCATCGTGCCTGCCGGAGCTCGTCGAGCAACACCGGCCGGAAGATCGAATCGATACGATACACGGCTCGCTCGACATCTGGCACCCTGCGGTCGGGACGATCCATAACGCTGTTACGCCGCATCCCGGGCCACGCTGGACGTCCCGGCCCGCGCGCCGCAGACCGAGGTCCTCGCGGCGGGCCTCGGCCACGTCCTGGCGGCAGCCGAGCTCGCCGGCACCGTCACCTACGAGGCGCCCGCGGGCTCCTGACTCCCGGCACCCACCACGGCCTGCACGCCGCGCTCGAACCGCGCGGCGGCCTCGGCCTCGTCGGTGCCGACCGAGACGAGCTCGAGCATCACGTAGCCGTGCAGCATCGCCCCCAGGTGGTGCGCGGCGTCCTCCACCGCGTCGCCGACGAGGTCCGGACGGGCGTCGCGCACCCGGGCGACGAGGTCGCCGAACGCCGCCCAGGCGAGCTCGACCGACTCGGGCGACGGCTCGAAGCTGGCCTGCGCGGTGACGAACATCAGCTGGTACTGCGTGCGGTGGGACAGCGCCCACGCCCAGTACCGCCGGCACGCGGTGAGCAGCCGGTCGGCGGGATCGGCGATCTCGTCGGCGACCGCGACGTCGGCGCGGAACAGGCTCACGGCGTCCGCGTAGATCGCGTCGAGCAGGCCCGGCTTGCCGCCGAAGTACGTGTAGATGCCCGTCGTCGAGCACCCGGCGGCGGCACCCACGGCGCGGACGGTGAGCCTTGCCGGCCCCTGCTCGGCGAGGATCGACAGTGCGCTGTCGAGGATGCGTTGACGCTGGGGCTGACCGCTCACCGAGCCATCGTCACCCACCCATGCCCACGGTGAGGACCGACCCGCCCGCGCCCGCGCGCGCCGCCGCGCCGCCGGCGACCTCGACGCCCCACTCGGCGTCGGTGCCGCGGGCCTCGACCCGCACCTCGTCGCCCGTGCGCGTCACGACGAAGCTCGCGTCGCCGACCCGCACGACCGACCGGTGGCCGTCGGCGAGCCGGAACAGCCGCAGCGTCACGCCGTCGGCCCAGTCGTAGTCCGGGCGGTCCGAGCGCGCGCCCACAGGGAGCACGGAGTCCGGGCGCACGTACACGGGCAGCGAGTCGAAGCCGTGCCGCTCGTGCACCCAGCGCGGACCGGTGATCTCGCCGCCGTCGAGCAGCGACGTCCAGACGCCCTCGGGCAGGTAGACGTCCACGTCGCCCGACTCGGAGAACACGGGTGCGACCAGGAGGTTCTCGCCGAGCATGTACTGGGTGTCGACCGTGGCCGCGCCCGGGTCCTGCGGGAACTCCAGGACCATCGGACGCATGACGGGCAGGCCCTGCTCGTGCGCGTCGTCGCCCAGCCGGCCCAGGTAGGGCATGAGCGAGAGCTTGAGCGCGGTGAAGGACCGCGTGATCTCCACGGCCTCCTCGTCGAACGCCCACGGCACGCGGTAGGAGTCCGAGCCGTGCAGGCGGCTGTGCGACGACAGCATGCCGAACGCGAGCCAGCGCTTGAACACCGCCGGGTCGGGCGTGCCCTCGAAGCCGCCGATGTCGTGCGACCAGTACCCGAAGCCCGACGCCGCGAGCGACAGCCCGCCGCGCAGCGACTCGGCCATCGACACGAACGTCGACTCGCAGTCGCCGCCCCAGTGCACGGGGAACTGCTGGCCCCCCGCGGTGGCCGACCGCGCGAACAGCACGGCCTCGCCCTCACCGCGCTCGGCGACGAGCAGGTCGAAGACCGCCTTGTTGTACAGGTGCGTGTAGTAGTTGTGCATCCGCTGCGGGTCCGAGCCGTCGTGCCAGACGACGTCCGTCGGGATCCGCTCGCCGAAGTCGGTCTTGAACGCGTCGACGCCCTGGCCGAGCAGCCGGCGCAGGTGGCCGTTGAACCAGTCGACCGCCGCCGGGTTCGTGAAGTCGACCAGGCCCATGCCCGCCTGCCACTGGTCGGTCTGCCAGACCGACCCGTCGGCGCGCGTCACGAGGTACCCGCCCGCGCGCCCCTCCTCGAACAGCGCCGAGCGCTGCGCGATGTAGGGGTTGATCCAGACGCAGATCTTGAGCCCCTTGGCGCGCAGCCGCTCGAGCATCCCCTCGGGGTCGGGGAAGGTCGCCGGGTCCCACGTGAAGTCGGACCAGTGGAAGGCGCGCATCCAGAAGCAGTCGAAGTGGAAGACCGACAGCGGCAGGTCGCGCTCGGCCATGCCGTCGACGAACGAGGTCACGGTGGCCTCGTCGTAGCTCGTCGTGAACGACGTCGAGAGCCACAGACCGTAGGACCACGCGGGCACGCGGGCAGGGCGCCCGGTCAGCGCGGTGTACCGACGCAGCACGTCCTTGGGCGTCGGCCCGTGGATGACGTAGTACTGCAGCGCCTCCCCCGGGACGGAGAACTGCGTGCGCGAGACCGCCTCGGAGCCGACCTCGAACGAGACGTGGCCGGGGTGGTCGACGAAGACGCCGTAGCCCGCGTCGCTGAGGAAGAACGGGACGTTCTTGTACGCCTGCTCGCTCGAGGTGCCGCCGTCGGCGTTCCAGATGTCGACCGACTGGCCGTTCTTGACGAAGGCGCCGAAGCGCTCGCCGAGCCCGTAGACGTGCTCGCGCACGCCGAGGCTGAGCTGCTCGTGGACGTAGGCGTCCCCGGCGGCGTCGCGGACCACGCCGACCGAGCGCGCGGACGACGAGGTGAGCACGCGGCCGTCGGCCACGAAGTCCACGCTCCACGGACCGCGCGTCCCGACGCGGGCGGTCAGGCCGCCCGAGCTGAACGTGGCCACGCCGTCGTCGGGCCCGGTCACCTTGACGTCCGCGCCGGACTGCGCGAGCGCGAAGTGCGGGCCGTGGTCGACCCCGCCGCTGTGGTGCTCGATCCGGACGCCGATCACGTCGTCCATCGGGCTGGTGAACGTCAGGGAGACCAGGGGTCGGTTGAGGGTGTCGCCGCGCTTGGCGAGCGGTGCCGTGGCCGCGTGGACCACGAGCCGGTCGTCGCGCACCTCGATGTCGGCGACGTCGCGCGGGTGCAGGACCGTCACGCCGGGGAGCTGGAGCCAGTAGCCGTCGGTGAACTTCATGGGGTTCCTCTCACTTCACCGATCCGGCCGTGACCCCACGGGTCAGCGTGCGCTGGAACAGCAGGAAGAAAATGAGCGCCGGGACCAGGGAGATGAGCGCGCCCGCGTTCGTCGTGGGGGCGTCCATCATCCGGTCGCCCTGCAGGGAGGCGAGCGCGATGGGGATGGTCTGGGTGTCGTTGGTCGTGAGCATGACCAGCGGGATGAAGAACTCGTTCCAGGTCCAGATGAAGAAGAAGATCATCAGGACGGACAACGTCGGCCGCACGATCGGGAAGACGACCTTCCACAGCACGGTCCAGCGGCCCGCGCCGTCGAGCGCGGCGGCCTCGAGCAGCGCCTTGGGGAAGGTGGCCAGCACGGACGCGAGCAGGTACGTGCCGAACGCGGACTGGATGACGGTGAAGATGATGATCACCGACCACGGCGAGTTCCCCAGGCCGACGTTCTGCGCCATGGTGAACAGCGGGTA
The DNA here is from genome assembly GCF_003470205.1 of Cellulomonas rhizosphaerae. Lineage (GTDB taxonomy): Bacteria > Actinomycetota > Actinomycetes > Actinomycetales > Cellulomonadaceae > Cellulomonas > Cellulomonas rhizosphaerae. The sequence continues at coordinate 62,479 of NZ_QWKP01000217.1, read as the reverse complement.
GATCAGCGCCTCCTGCGGCAGCATCGTCGCGAGCAGGAAGAGCGTGACGACCCACAGGCGGCCCTTGATCTTGCCGATGCCGATCGCGTAGGCGTTGAGCAGCGACAGCAGCGTGCCGAAGATCGCCACGACGCCGGAGATGAAGATCGAGTTCCACAGCTTCTGCGGGAAGTTGACCCGCTCCCAGAACGCCTTGAGCCCGTCGAAGTACAGGCCGTGCGGCCAGCTCAGGGGACCGTTCTGCGAGTAGTCGCTCGGCGACTTAAACGCGTTGAGCACCATGATGAGGATCGGGGCCAGGATCAGCAGCCCGACCAGGACGGCGGCCGCGAGGATGAACCAGCGGGCCTTCCCCGTGCGGTGCCGGGCGTCCGGGCGTGACGCCACCGGCGCCTTGATCGTCTCGACGGCCATCAGTGGCCCTCCGCTTCCTTGCGCTCGGAGCGCGCCTGCACCACGAGGATCACGACGGCGACCAGGACGATGACGAGCGTGAGCACGGTCGCGATCGCGGCGCCGTAGCCGACCTTCGACTTGTCGAAGAAGTTCAGGTACGAGTAGTAGCTGGGCACGAGCGTCGACCCTTCCGGGCCGCCCCGCGTCAGGACGTAGATGGGTCCGAAGACCTTGAGCGCGGCCACCGTGCACGTCAGCACGACGACGAACGTCTCCGGCTTGATCTGCGGCAGGGTGATCGCCCGGAACCGGCGACCCCAGCCGGCGCCGTCGAGCTCGGCCGCCTCGTAGAGCTCGGGGTCGACGCGCTGCAGCGCGGACATGAAGATGACGACCGGGTAGCCGATCTGCACCCACACCAGCACGAGCATCACGCTCGGCATGGCGGTGTCGGGCGAGCCCAGCCAGTTCGGCGGGTTGTCGACGCCGAGCGAGCGCAGGATCTCGTTCACCGCACCGGTCTGGGCGTTGAGGATCCAGTTCCACAGCACGCCGGCGACGGCGACGGGAAGGATCTGGGGCAGGTAGTACGTCGCGCGCAGCACCGACGCGGTGCGCGAGCCGAACCGCTTGCCGAGGTAGTCGAACAGCACCGAGGCGAGCAGCAGGCCGATGATCGTCGGGATGATCACCATGGCCACGATCATCGAGATCGAGTTCCGGAACGACGTCCAGAAGGCGTCGTCGTGCAGCAGCGCCTGGTAGTTGTCGAGACCGACCCAGGTGTGCGGCGCCATGCCGCCCTTCCACTTCTGGAAGCTGTACATGATGTTGGTGACGAGCGGGATGCCGATCACCAGGACGAACGCGGCGAGCCCCGGCACGAGGTAGGGCAGGTACGCCACCCAGTGGGGGGCCTTGCGCTTGGGCCTGGGCGTCGCCGTCTGCTGCTTCGCAGCGGCGTCCTTGCCGAGTGTCTGCGTGGTCATGTCTCTCTCCGGGTCGGAGGACCGCCGGGCCGGGGTAGTGACCCCCCGGCCCGGCGCTCGCTCACTGTCCGAGCAGGTCAGCCTTGCCGGACTCGTAGGCGTCCTTGAGGCCGTCGAGGACCTGGTCGGGCGTCTTGGACTGGTTCACCAGCGACTGCAGCTGGCTGACGAGCACGTCGTAGAAGCCCGCGACGGGCCAGTCCGGGTAGAACGCGAGGCCGTCGGAGGAGACGACGTCCGCGAAGTTCTGCGTGAGCTCCTTGGTCTTCGGGTCCGTGATCGACGCCGGGTCGCCGGCGACCGGGAGGCCGCCCTTCTCGCCGAGGATGTTCTGCACCTCGGGACGCAGCGTGATGTCGATGAAGTCCTCGGCCAGCGTCTTGGACTTGGCGTTGGTCGGGACGACCCAGAGGTTGCCCGACGAGCCCGGGTGCAGCTTGTTCTCGGGGAACAGCGTCTGGCTCCAGTCGAACGTGATCTCGGTGGCGAGGCGGCCGAACCACCACGAGCCCGAGACCATGATCGGAGCCTTGCCGGCGATGAACGACACGCCCATGTCCTCGGCCGTCAGGCCGGCGGAGTCGCTCGCGATGTAGCCCTTCTTGACCCACTCGTCGAGCTTGTTCGTGGCCTCGGTCATCGCGTCGCCGTGCCAGTCGACGTCGTTCTTGAACAGCTGGTAGTCGTCCACGAGCGCGCGGTCGCCGTAGTGCAGGACCAGCTCGTACCAGAGCTGGCCGAGCGGGTACTCCGCGCCGGCGGTGGCCAGCGGCGTGACGCCCTTGGCCTTGAACGCTGCGAGCGCCTCCTCGAAGCCGTCGAACGTGGTCGGGACCTCGACGCCGTTCTCCTTGAAGAGGTCGTTGTTGAGGTAGACGCCGACGAACTCGCCGTAGTTCGGCACGCCGAACCAGTCGCCCGAGCCCATGAGCCCGTTCTCGTCGTACTGCGCCGTCGTGGCGAGCGAGCCGGAGACCTTCTTGTCCCAGCCCTTCTCCTTCGCCACGTCGGTCAGCGGGGTCAGCAGGCCCTGCGAGGCCAGCTGGCCGGCCGTCGCGTTGCCCTTGTTGTACTCCATGACGTCCGGCACGTCGTCGCCGGTGAGCACGATCTTCGCGTTCTTCTGGATCTGCTCGAAGACCTGCTTCTCGACCTTGACCGTCACGTCGGGGTGCTCGGTCTTGAAGATGTCGACGGCCTTGGCCCATGCCTGGCCCATCGCCGAGTCGTCGCCCTCGTAGTGCCAGATGGTGAGGCTCTTGCTGTCCTCGTCCCCCCCACCGCCGCCGCCGCTGCTGCACGCAGCCAGCGCGATGGGGGCCAGGAGGGCGACCGTCGCGGCCGTCGCCCATCGCCGGGTGCTGATGCTCATCCGTGTTCTCCTCGTCGAGTGGATGTGACCGATGACTCGGTCGTCGAAGCGCTTCGACACCATAGCGCGCGATTTTCGTGCTTGTCCAGGGCTTGCGTCTCTCGCGTTCGGCGCGCAATCATCGAAGCGCTTGCTTGCGACATTCGGGGCGCGGGTGGCGTCGCTGCGGACGCCACCCGCGCGGCCGATATTGTGTCGCCGGCGCAGGTACCCGTTCGGGTACCCACAGACCACGAGACCCGGGGGCCCCGCGTGACGACGATCGACGACGTCGCCCGCGCCGCCGGCGTGTCCGTCTCCACCGTGTCCTACGCCCTGTCCGGCAAGCGGCCGATCTCCGCCTCGACGCGAGAGCGCATCGAGGCCGCCGTCCGCGAGCTCGACTACCGGCCGCACGCCGGGGCACGCGCGCTGGCCTCGGCCCGGACCAACGTGCTCGCGCTCATGGCGCCGCTGCGCGTCGACGTGAACGTCGGCGTCATCATGCAGTTCGTCACGGGCGTGGTCACCCAGGCGCAGACGTACCACCACGACGTCCTGCTGCTCACGCAGGACGACCACGCCGGCGTGGAGCGCGTCGCCGCGGGCTCGATGGTCGACGCGGTGATCATGATGGACGTCGAGGCCGACGACCCCCGCCTGCCGATCCTGCGCCGCCAGCGCCAGCCGGCCGTGCTGATCGGCCTCCCCCGCGACACCGCGGGCTTCTCGTGCGTGGACCTCGACTTCGAGTCGGCGGCACGTAGCGCGGTCGACCACCTGCTCCGGCTCGGCCACCGCTCGATCGCGCTCGTCGGCTCACCGCAGGCCGTGCTCGACCGGCACACCACCTACGCCGCGCGGATGGTGCGCGGCTTCACCGAGGAGGCCGCGCGGGCCGGGGTGGCGGCGGTGTTCGAGCCGTGCGAGTCCTCGCACTCCGGCGCGGTCGCCGCGGTGGATCGCGTGCTGACGCGGTTGCCCGGCGTCACCGGGATCGTCGTCCACAACGAGGTCGCGCTGCCCGCGGTCCTCGCGACGCTGCGCGAGCGCGGGCGGTCCGTGCCCGACGACATCTCGGTGGTCGCCGTCTGCCCGACGGACGTCGCTGTCGGTCAGCCGCAGCAGCTCACGTCGGTCGACATCCCGGCCACCGCGATCGGCGGAGTCGCTGTCGACATGGCGATGGCGCGGCTCGACGGCACACAGCTCGCCGAGACCCGGCTCATCTCACCGGTGCTCACGGCGCGCGCGACGACGGGCCCCGCCCCGGCCTGACGCCTCGGGTCAGGCGACCTGCTCGCCCGCACGGAGCACCCGGATCGGGCTCAGCGCGGCGTCGGTGACCAGGACGTCCGCGCGTCGACCGACGGCCAGCGCGCCCAGGTCGTGACGGCCGAGCACCTCCGTGGGCGTGGTCGACGCGGCGCGCACCGCGTCCTCGAGCGCGATCCCCGCCCCGACGACCCGACGCACGACGTCGAGCAGGTGGGCCACTCCCCCGGCGATCGCGCCGGCGCTGCCGTCCGCCTCGACGATCCGCGCGACGCCGTCCTCGACGCGCACGGCCATCGGGCCGAGCTGGTAGTCGCCGTCCGCCATGCCCGCGGCGGCCATCGCGTCCGTGACCAGCACGATCGATCCCGGGCTGAGCAGGTCGAACACCGCGCGCGTGGTGCCGTCGGCCAGGTGCGTGCCGTCGGCCACGAGCTCGACGACGAGCTCGCCGCGCCCGGCCGCGGCCAGGCACGCCGCGATCGGGCCCGGGTCGCGGTGGTGCAGCGGGCGCATGCCGTTGAACAGGTGCGTCGCGGTGAGCCGCGTCGATCGCGCGCGGTCGTGCGTCGCCAGCAGGTCGAAGCCGCGGTCGACGGCGGCGTCGACCTGCTCGGCCGTCGCGTCGGTGTGGCCGATCGACGGGATCGCGCCGGCATCGACGAGCGCGCGCAGCACGTCGTCGTCGCGGTCGGCGACGCCCGGCACCTCGGGCGCGACCGTCATCGTCACGAGGTGGCCGCGCGCCGCGGCCGCGATCTCCCGCACGAGGCGCGCGTCACCGGTCAGCATGTCCGCCGGGTTCTGCGCGCCGCAGCGGGCCTCGGACAGGAACGGGCCCTCGAGGTGGATGCCCGCGATCTCGCCCGCGTCGGCGGCGTCGGCCAGCAGCGCGGTGCGAGCCAGCAGGACGTCGTGCGGGGCGGTGACCAGCGAGGCGACGAGGCTCGTCGTGCCGTGGCGCAGATGCTCGCGGGCCGCCGTGCGGACGTCGTCGGCCGTCTGCGCGTCCGGCAGGCTCGCGCCGCCGCCGCCGTGGTTGTGCAGGTCGACCAGCCCGGGGAGCAGCGTGTGCTGCGTCGCGGCGGGGAGGTCGCCCGTCACCTCGTCGGCCGGGCCGACCCAGGTGATCGTGGGGCCGTCGACGACGACGACGCCGTCCGGGATCACGCCGTGCGGCGTCACCACGCGGCCGCGGAGCAGGTGGGGGGCTGACGACGTCGTGGCGCTCACGTCGTCATTCTCACCTATCGGTGCGGTCTTCGAGCTGCGCTTCGACGAGCGCATCCTCAGGCTCGGGTCTGGGTGCGCGTGCCGGCCTCGTCGCGGCCCGGGCGTGCGCGCGCCCGCTCCACCAGCGCGCTCCGCCCGCCCCGATCGCGCCCTCGGCGACAGCCGCCGCGCCGATGTCCACACCGGAGTGCCACGCGGTCATGACCAGGGGCGCGAGCACCGCACCGACGACGGCGAACACCAGGACGTGGACCCACTCGCGCTCGCTGCGGCGCAGCACCCAGGCCGTCACCAGCCCCGCGGGGTAGCCGACGAGTGCGATCGGCACGCAGGCGACGAGAGCTGCGAGGAGCACCACGACCAGGCCCCAGCCGAGCGCGCCGGTGGCCGCGCCGAGGACGAGCGCGACCACACCGTTCACCGCCGCAAGGACGACGACGCAGCGCAGGCAGAGCATCGCGATCGCGGCCGGGCCACGCACGGGTGGGATCGGGTTCGGGTGGCTATCGGTCGGCATCTGCCCTCCTCGGCGCGGTGGCCAGGTCCTTCTTCCGACAGGCGGCCCCGGACCACCAGCGGGCACCACCCGCACCGACGGCGGCGAATGCAAGGACGTGGACCCACTCACGGGACTCACCGCGCAGCGCCCGACCGGCGACGACTCCCGCCGGGATGCCGACGCCGGCGACCACCGCGCCGACGGCCACGATGGGCACGGGCAGCTCCACGACGTGAATGGCCAGGTAGACGACCATGGCCGCGCCCGCGACGACGCCGTCCGACACGAGCACGCGGATGCCGACGACGAAGACGGCGCCCAACGCCGTCATCAGGTTCACGACGACCAGGACGACCACGCACCTCAGGTTGAGCATCCCGATCGGGCCCCACCCCCGGATCGGCGCCGCGGGCGTCACCGCTGGGCGAGCGATCGCCGCGATCACTGGTCCGCCGCTACGGCGAGGTGCGCCAGGGGCGCCGCACGCGCGACGCGCTCGCGCTCATCCCTGCGGTACGAGATGCCGGACCACCAGCGCGCACCGCCTGCGCCGACCAAGCCCTCGAGCGCGGCCCACACCGGCGCGGTGCCCATGCCGCCTGCCTGCATGAGGACGACGGCGAGCGTCGCACCCACCAGCCCGAAACTGAGGACGTGCCCCCACTCGTGCGACACCCGACGCAGCGCCCGACTCGCGAGCACGCCGGCGGGGACGCCGACCACGGCGATCGGGACGCAGGCGACCAGCAGCGCGAACACGAGGACGTCGACGGCGAAGCCCCCGGCCGAGAGGGTCGATTCCACCGCGTCGAGACCGCCGCCCGAGGCGAGCAACGCGACGCAGCTACCGGCCAGCGCGGCCGCGCCCACCGCGACGTTCGCCCCGGCGAGCACGACGAGGCACCGCACGTTCAGCATCCCGATCGCGCCCAGGCTGCGGATCTCCGCGGCCGGTATCGCCGAGGCACGTCGGATCGCTGCAGCGGTCATCGGGCCACCGCCGTGGGAGCAGGCGCCCGACGCACCGCCCGCGCGAGTCGCCCGGCGTATGCGCGCTGCGCCACGCCCGCCGCCGGGCCGACGACCCGGACCCACCCCTGCGCCGGCCGGGAGAAGACGCGGACGCGGAACCACAGCGTGCCGTCGTCGTCGAGCTCGACCACGAACGCCTCCTCCCCGACGAACAGGTGCCCCGGGAGCGTGCCGTAGGCGAACCCCACGCGCGCGGCCGAACGCTCGACCCAGACGATCTCGCACGGCTCGGACAGCCGCAGCGGCCCGACGCCGATGCCGCTCGTGACCAGCCCGCCCTCGGCCACCGGCTCCCCGTCGATGCGGACGCCGGCACGCCGGTGCGCGGTCCACGTCAGGAGGTCCTCGCCGTACGCGGCCAGGTCCTCGGTCGTCGCGGCGTCGCGGACCGGGAACCGCACGTCCATGTGGCGGTAGCCCGCGGGCAGGTCGGCGTCGCGCGTCGCCCCGATCTCGGCGTAGGTGAGTCCTGCCGGACGCGGCCGCAGCAGGCGGAGCCCGACGAGGGTTGCCAGCACGAAGCCCAGCGCGTTGGCGACGCCGTGCGTGGCGGCCATGACGGCGATGCCCGGGTGCGGGAGGTCGGTCGCCTCGCCGAGCGCCCACCACACCGCGAGCAGCATCGAGACCAGCACGGTCCCGGCGCCGAGCGCGAGCAGCCGGCGCGGAGCGTGCGCCGGTGGGAGCGTCCCCAGCGTCGCGATCGCCACGCCGTAGAGCCCGACCGTCAGGACGAGCGCGCCGACCAGCTCGGCCGCGTCGCCGACGAAGTAGCCGACCAGCACCAGCACGACACCCAGCGGCACGGTCCAGCCCGCCCACCGGGCAGCCCTGCCGTCTTCGACCCCCAGGCCCGCGACGAGGCACGCGCCGAACCCGGCGAACAGCATGTGCGGCACCGTGAGCGTGAGGTAGTCGCCCGAGTAGCCGAGCAGACCCCACCCGGCTCGCTCGGCGACCAGCGCCAGGGCGCCGACGAGGGGCGTCGCGAGCCCCACCGCGAGTCCCGGCCAGGCGGGCCGGTCGCGCCCGACGAGCACGGCGAGCCCCGCCACCGCGAGCACGCCGCACGCCACCAGCCACGGCAGCGCGACGACGGCCGCCCACCCGCCGACCGGCAGCCAGACCGACGCGGCCCCGCACGCGGCCGCGAGCAGCCACCAGGGCGACGCCGGACGCGGCACGGGACGACCCACGAGCCGGATCCCGACGGGCACCACCACGAGCATCCCGACGCCCACGCACGCGTGGACGGTGGCGAGCGTCGCCGGGTCGAGGCGACTCACGCGCGCACCGCCCGGACGAGGGCGAGCACGTCGTCGGACGCGCCGCGGAGCACGGGGAGACGCGAGAGCCGGACGAGGCGGCCGACGAGCGGCGCGACGCCGTCGATCAGCGTCCGCGTCCGCCTCTGACCGGGCGAGGAGTCGTAGACCCAGAACAGCGTCATCCCGAGCTGAGCGAGCCACAGCAGCTCGGGCAGCTCGGCACGCAGGTGCGCGGGAACGGCGGGATCGGCGCCCGCGACGACCTGCTCGTAGAGATGCAGGCCCATCGACCGCGCACCCTCGGAGTCCTCGGAGAACGGGCTCGCGGCCGAGCCCGGGCGGATCGCGACGGTCACGAACTCCGCGCCGAACCCGTGGTACTCGGAGAACGCGTCGACGCTCGCGTGCAGCACCGCGCGGAACCGGGCGGTCAGGTCGCCGCCGCCGTCGAGCACGGCCTGCGCAGCACGCGCGTGCTCGAGGTTCACGTCGAGGTAGAGCTCCTGGACGAGGTGGTCCTTCGTCGGGAAGTAGTAGTGCGCGAGGCCTGTCGCCAGGCCGGCCTCCTGGGCGATCGCGCGCATCGTCGTCTTGGCGTAGCCGCGCTCGCGGAAGAGGCGCAGCGCCGTGGATCGCACGAGCTCGCGGGTGTCGGCCGTCATGGTTCCTCCGTCGTTTGAACGTGTTCAAAATCGCAGACGTGGAGCTACGACGTCAAGTCGGGGGACGGTCAGAAGAGGCGGGAGTCCACGTCGTCGACGCCGCGCATCGCGTCGTAGTCGAGCACGAGGCAGCCGATGCCGCGGTCGGTTGCGAGGACGCGCGCCTGGGGCTTGATCTCCTGGGCGGCGAACACCCCGCGGACGGGAGCCAGGTGCGGGTCGCGGTTGAGCAGCTCGAGGTAGCGGGTCAGCTGCTCGACGCCGTCGATGTCGCCGCGGCGCTTGATCTCGATCGCGACGGTCGCGCCGCTGGCATCACGGGCCAGGATGTCGACCGGCCCGATCGCCGTGGGGAACTCGCGCCGGACCAGCGTGTGGCCGGTGCCCAGCAGGCCGATCTGCGCGGCCAGGAGCGCCTGGAGGTGCGCCTCGACGCCGTCCTTGACCAGGCCGGGGTCCACGCCGAGATCGTGCGCGGAGTCGCTCAGGACGTCGTACAGGTCGATGACCAGGCGGTCGTCGGACTTGGTGTGCTGCACGGTCCAGACCTGCGTGACGCCGGCCGCGCGCGACTCGTCGTCGGGCTCGCTGACCGCGAGCGTGCAGGGCGGGCTCATCCAGTTCAGCGGCTTGTAGGAGCCGCCGTCGGAGTGCAGCAGGACGCTGCCGTCCGCCTTGACCACCACGAGGCGGGTGGCACGGGGCAGGTGGGCGTTGAGGCGACCGCTGTAGCGCGCGGCGCAGGACGCGACGACGAGACGCACGACCGGCTCAGATCACCGAGTCGATGCGGGAGGGGGTGGCCTCGATCCACGAGGTCAGACCCTCGTACGCCTCGCGGCTCATGAGCAGCGGGACGTCGTCGTTGCCCGCGACGCGGCAGGTCACCACGACGTTCCCCTCCCCTGCGTCGACTCGCTCGAGCACCGCGAGCCCGCGGCGGTCCCAGCGGTGGCCGGGACGCGGCGCGAGCGAGACATGGCGCCACCAGTAGAGATGTTCCGCGCCGTACTGCGCGATGCCCGCGGACCACGGGCCGGAGCCGGTCCGGCCGAGCGCGCAGCGGAACGAGCCGACGCGGTGCCCGAGCGTGCGGCTGCGCGAGACCCAGAGGCCGCCCAGCACGAGCGCGACGACGAGGACCACGACCGCCGCGACGAGGACCAGCGTGGGCACCGGGCGGACGACCTCAGTGCGCCGACGAGGCCGAGGCGGTCCTGCTGACGGCGTCGACCACGATCGTGGCGCGGTTGTCGTCGAAGGACAGGAAGCCGCCCTCGACGTGCCAGCGCTCGACGGGGCCGCCACCCTCGGGGTACACGCGGATCTCGCCCTCACGAAGGATCGTGAGGACGGGGGTGTGACCGGCCAGGATGCCGATCTCACCGTCGCCGGCGGGCGCGATGAGCTGGCGGGCCGTGCCCGTCCAGACCTTGCCGTCGGTGGCGACGAGGTCGACCTCGAGCGATGCCACGGATCCTCCTAGATAGCTGTGTCGCGGCCCTTGCGGGGCGCGTGCGGTGTCCTGCACCCAGTGTGCGCCGGGCCGGGCGGCCCGGCGCACCACGGGGATGTCAGACGCCGTACTCCTTCTGGATGCGGGCCCAGTTGCGCTCGAGGTCCTCGAGGCCACCGATGTTGAAGAAGGCCTGCTCGGCGATGTGGTCGAACTCGCCCGCCGCGATCTTCTTGAACGCCTCGACGGTCTCCGCGATCGGGACGGTCGAGCCGACGACGCCCGTGAACTTCTCGGCCATGTACGTGTTCTGCGAGAGGAACTGCTGGATGCGGCGCGCACGCGCCACGACCGTCTTGTCCTCCTCGGAGAGCTCGTCGACACCGAGGATCGCGATGATGTCCTGGAGCTCCTTGTTGCGCTGCAGGATCTGCTTGACCTGCGTCGCCACGTCGTAGTGCTCCTGGCCCACGTAGCGCGGGTCGAGGATGCGGCTCGTCGACGTCAGCGGGTCCACGGCCGGGTAGAGGCCGCGCGAGGCGATCTCACGGCTGAGCTCCGTGGTGGCGTCGAGGTGCGCGAACGTCGTGGCCGGCGCGGGGTCGGTGTAGTCGTCGGCGGGGACGTAGATCGCCTGGAGCGACGTGATCGAGTGACCACGCGTCGAGGTGATGCGCTCCTGCAGGACGCCCATCTCGTCGGCCAGGTTCGGCTGGTAACCCACGGCGGACGGCATGCGGCCGAGCAGCGTGGAGACCTCGGAACCGGCCTGCGTGAAGCGGAAGATGTTGTCGATGAAGAGCAGCACGTCCTGCTTCTGCACGTCGCGGAAGTACTCCGCCATCGTCAGGGCGGACAGGGCGACGCGCAGACGCGTGCCCGGCGGCTCGTCCATCTGGCCGAAGACGAGGGCGGTCTTGTCGAATACGCCCGCCTCCTCCATCTCGACGATGAGGTCGTTGCCCTCACGGGTGCGCTCGCCGACGCCGGCGAACACGGAGACACCACCGTGGTTGAGCGCGACGCGCTGGATCATCTCCTGGATGAGGACCGTCTTGCCGACGCCCGCACCACCGAAGAGGCCGATCTTCCCGCCCGTGACGTACGGCGTCAGCAGGTCGATGACCTTGATGCCGGTCTCGAACATCTGCGTCTTGCTCTCGAGCTGGTCGAAGGCCGGGGGCTTGCGGTGGATCGGCCAGCGCTCGGTGACCTCGAACTGCTCGCCCTCCTTGAGGTTGAGCACCTCGCCGGTGACGTTGAAGACGTGACCCTTGGTGATGTCACCGACGGGCACGGAGATGGCGGCGCCCGTGTCGGTCACGTGCGCGCCGCGCACGAGGCCGTCGGTCGGCTTGAGCGCGATCGCGCGGACCAGCGAGTCGCCCAGGTGCTGGGCGACCTCGAGGGTCATCGTGAACTTGCTCTCGCCCTCGCCCTGGCTCGACAGGTCGATGTCGACCGTGAGCGCGTTGTACAGCTCGGGGAGCTGGTCCGCGGGGAACTCGATGTCCACGATCGGGCCGATGACCCGGGCGACCCGACCCACGCCGGGCGTGCCGGCGGTGGCGGCCGTCTCGTCGACGGTGGTGGCGGTCATGTCTGGCCTCGCTTCGTTGGCTGTGTCATACGGGGGAAGTGCGGAGGATCAGGAGGCGAGTGCGTCGGCGCCCGACACGATCTCGCTGATCTCCTGGGTGATCTCGCCCTGACGAGCCTGGTTGGCCAGTCGGGTGTACATGCGGATGAGGTCCTCCGCATTCTCGGTCGCCGTGTGCATCGCGCGCTGGCGGGCAGCCAGCTCGGACGCGGCGGCCTGGAGCAGCGACGCGTAGATGCGGCTGCGCACGTAGCGCGGCAGCAGTGCGTCGAGGACCACGGCGGGCTCGGGCTCGAACTCGTAGAGCGGGAGCGTCTCGGCGTCGTCGGCGGGCGCGACGCCCTCGACGATCTCGAGCGGCAGCAGCCGGATCACGCGAGGACGCTGCGTGACCATGTTGACGAACTGCGTGTAGACGACGTGCACCTCGGCGACGCCACCCTCGTCGGCCGGCGCCCGGTAGGCGTCCAGGATCGCCTCGGCGATCTCCCCGGCGACCTCGGTGCTCGGCGCGTCCGAGTGGCCCGACCAGGACCCCTCGATGTCACGGCCACGGAACGTGTAGAAGCTCACCGCGCGACGACCCGAGACGTACAGGGCGACCTGCTTGCCCTCACGCTCGAGCCGCTCGACGAGCCGCTCCGTCTCGCGGATGACGCTCGCCGAGTAGGCGCCCGCCATGCCGCGGTCCGAGGCGATCACGAGCACCGCGACCCGCTTCGTGTCCGTTCGCTCCACCAGGAACGGGTGGGTCACGTTGGAGTGGGTCGCGACGGCCGAGACCGCACGCGTGATCGCCCGCGAGTACGGCGCAGCCTTGGCCACCCGGTCACGCGCACGCCCGATGCGCGAAGCCGCGATGAGCTCCTGCGCCCGGAACATCTTCTTGAGCGCCTGGGTGGACTTGATGCGCTGCTTGTAGACGCGCTGCAGACCGGCCATCGATCAGGCCTTCTTCTGACGGACGATCTGCTCCTGCTCGACGTCGACGTCCTCACCGTCGGACTCGCCACCGACCAGGGGCGAGCCGTCCTGCTTGAGGAAGCCCTGACGGAAGGTGTCGACCGCGTCGGCCAGAGCCTTCTCGGTGCCCTCCTCGAGCTTGCCGGTCGACGCGATCGTCGTCAGCACGTCCGTGTTGCGCTTGAGGTGGTCGAGCAGCTCGGACTCGAAGCGACGCACGTCCTCGATCGGGACGTCGTCCAGCTTGCCCTTGGTACCGGCCCAGATCGAGGCGACCTGGTCCTCGACCGAGAACGGGCTGTACTGACCCTGCTTGAGCAGCTCGGTCAGGCGGGCGCCACGGGCCAGCTGCGCGCGGCTCGTCGCGTCGAGGTCGGACGCGAACATCGCGAACGCCTCGAGCGAGCGGAACTGCGCGAGGTCGAGCTTCAGCGTGCCGGAGACCGACTTCATCGCCTTGACCTGCGCGGCACCACCGACGCGGGACACCGAGATGCCGACGTCGACGGCGGGGCGCTGGTCGGCGTTGAACAGGTCCGACTGCAGGAAGATCTGGCCGTCGGTGATCGAGATGACGTTGGTCGGGATGTACGCCGAGACGTCGTTGGCCTTGGTCTCGATGACCGGCAGACCGGTCATCGAGCCCGCGCCCAGCTCGTCCGACAGCTTCGCGCAACGCTCGAGCAGACGGGAGTGCAGGTAGAAGACGTCACCCGGGTAGGCCTCGCGGCCCGGCGGACGACGCAGCAGGAGCGACACGGCGCGGTACGCCTCGGCCTGCTTCGACAGGTCGTCGAACACGATGAGGACGTGCTTGCCCTGGTACATCCAGTGCTGGCCGATGGCCGAGCCGGTGTACGGGGCGAGGTACTTGAAGCCGGCCGGGTCCGAGGCGGGAGCAGCGACGATCGTCGTGTACTCCAGCGCGCCGGCCTCCTCGAGCGCGCCGCGGACGGCAGCGATCGTGGAGCCCTTCTGGCCGATGGCGACGTAGATGCAGCGGACCTGCTTCTCCGGGTCGCCCGACTCCCAGTTGGCCTTCTGGTTGATGATCGTGTCGATCGCGATGGCCGTCTTGCCGGTCTGGCGGTCGCCGATGATCAGCTGACGCTGGCCGCGGCCGATCGGGATCATCGAGTCGATGGCCTTGAGGCCGGTCTGCAGCGGCTCGTGGACCGACTTGCGGGCCATGACGCCGGGGGCCTGCAGCTCGAGGGCACGACGCGCGTCCGTCTCGATGGCGCCGAGGCCGTCGATGGGCTCGCCCAGCGGGTCGACGACGCGACCGAGGTAGCCGTCGCCGACGGCGACCGACAGGACCTCGCCCGTGCGGCGGACCTCCTGGCCCTCCTCGATGCCCGTGAACTCACCGAGCACGACGACGCCGATCTCGCGCACGTCGAGGTTCAGCGCCAGGCCGAGCGTGCCGTCCTCGAAGCGGAGCAGCTCGTTCGCCATCGCGCCGGGCAGTCCCTCGACCTGGGCGATGCCGTCGCCCGAGAGGGTCACGCGGCCGACCTCTTCCGAGACCACGCCGGTCGGCTCGTAGGACTTCACGAAGCTGTCCAGCGCGGCCCGGATCTCCTCCGGCCGGATCGTCAGCTCAGCCATTGCTCTTCTCCTCGTCAATCGCACGGGGTGCGTGCGGTCTCACATGTCGTGGTGCTCGCCGTGATGCGGCGCGCGGGGTCACGCTGGTTCAGCTGGCCACTCGTCGGCGGGCGTCCGCCAGGCGGGCGAGCACCGTCGAGTCGACGACGTTCGGGCCCACCTGGATGCGCAGGCCACCGAGCACCTGCGAGTCGTTCACCTCGTTGATCTGCACGGCGCGGCCGTAGGCCCGCTCGAGGATCGAGGCCAGTCGATCGCGCTGCGCCGTCGTCAGGGGCGCGGCGGAGGTGACCGTCGCGACCTGCCGGCTGCGGCGCTCGGCGATCAGGTCAGCGATGTGGCCCAGCGTTGCGACGTAGCGACGACCGCGGGGGGCGGAAGCCGCACGGCGCGCGATCGCGGCCGTCGCGGGGTCGGTGCGGTCGGCCAGGATGCGGTCGACCAGGCTCGCCCGGGCGTCGCCCGGGATCTTGTCGTCGAACAGCGTCTGGCGGACCTCGCGCTGCCCGACCAGGGCCCGGGTGAGGCGGAACAGCTCGTCCTCGACCCGGTCCAGCTCGCCCCGCGCGTTCGCCGAGGCGAGCAGCGCGTGGAACGCGAGGTGCTCGACGGCGTCTGCCAGGTCACGGTCCTCGGACCAGCGCGAGGCGACCAGGCCCTGCGCCGCCTCGACGACCGCGGGCTCGGCGCCCGTCAGCAGCTGTGCGACCACGGCGCCCTTGGGGGCCGCCGGGATCGACGGGTCCGCCAGGGTCCGGCGCAGCGAGCCGGAGTGGTCCAGCGCGTCGACGAGCGCGAACAGCTGCTCCCCGAGCACCGAGGCCTTGGCGCCGGCGGCGCCGAGGACCGGCTCGAAGCGGCCCTCCGCGGCATCCAGCGACGCCCGACTCGTCCCACGCATCAGTTCCCCTTACCTGCGTCCGCAGCGGTGCTGGCCTCGAGCTCGTCCAGGAAGCGCTCGACGACGCGCGAACGACGCGCCTCGTCCGCGAGCGACTCGCCGACGATCTTCGACGCGAGCTCCGTGGCCAGCTCGCCGACCTCGTTGCGCAGCGAGACCGAGGCCTGCTGGCGCTCGGCGTCGATCTGGCGCTGGGCGTTCTCGACGATCCGGGCAGCCTCGGCGGTGGCGCGCGTGCGCGACTCCGCCACGATCGCGGTGCCCTCGGCGCGCGCCTCCTCGCGGATGCGTGCGGCCTCCGTCCGGGCCTCCGTGAGCTGCTGCTGGTACTCGTCCTTGGCAGCCGCGGCCTCGGCCTGGGCGGCCTCCGCCTTGGCCAGTCCACCCTCGACCAGCTCGGTGCGCTCGTCGAGCACCGCCTGGATCTTCGGCAGCGCGTACTTGAGGAACACGACGCCGAGGATGATGACGATGAACAGCGACCAGACGATGTCGTAGGTCTCAGGCAGCAGCGGGTTCGGCGTCTCGGCCTCCTCCGCAGCTGTCAGGAGGCCTGCGATGGTCCCGCTGATCACGGGAAGATGAACGGGGTCACGAGGCCGAGCAGGCCGAAGACCTCGATGAAGGCAAGACCGATGAACATGGTCGAACGCAGCTGACCCGACATCTCGGGCTGACGCGCCATGCTCTCGATCGTCTTGCCGAACAGGATGCCCAGACCGATGCCGGGGCCGATGGCGGCGAGGCCGTAGCCGATGACCGCGAGGTTGCCGGTGATCTCCACTGGTGTGGTTCCTTTCATCAGCGCGCCGCTCGGCGCGTCCGTGGGTGGGCGGCTGGTTACCTCGTGCAACCGGCCGCGGTCGCGAGTGCCTGTCAGTGCTCCGGCTCGAGAGCCATCTGCAGGTACACCGCGGTGAGGATGGCGAACACGTACGCCTGCAGTGCGGCGACGAAGATCTCGAGCAGGTAGAACGCGAACCCGCCCGCGAGGGTGACGGCTCCGAGGACCTTGAGGCCCCCCGCCGCCTGGAAGAAGAGGTACGACGTCGCCGAGAAGCACAGGGCGAGCAGCAGGTGCCCGGCCATCATGTTGGCGAAGAGTCGGATCGTCAGCGTCGCGGGCCGCAGCAGGAAGACCTGCAGGAACTCGACCGGCGTCAGCACGATGTAGACGAACTTCGGGACACCCGGGGGGAAGAGCTGGCCCTTGAGGAACCCGCCCACGCCCAGCGAGCGCACCGCGTCGATGAGGTAGAGGAAGAACACCCACAGCGCGAAGATCAGCGGCAGGCCGATCACGGAGGTGCCGGCGACGTTGAGGAACGGCACGACGCCGGTGATGTTCAGGAAGAAGATCGAGAACAGGATCGTGGTGATGACCGGGGCGTACTTCTTGCCCAGCTTCTCGCCGAGGATCTCGTCCGCGATGCCCTTGCGGGCGAAGTTCATGACCATCTCGATGATGACCTGACCGCGGCCGGGCACCAGCTTCGCGCGCTTGGCGGCGAGGATGATGATCGTCAGCAGCACGGCCGTCGCGATGAACCGGACGATCATGATCCGGTTGATCTCGAACGGGGTGCCCTCGAAGAGCACGGCCGGGGGGAAGAAGTCCGCGAGGGACGGCGCGTGGAAACCGCTGTCATCCGCGGCGAGCGGCAGGATCGTCGCAAGGCTGGACAGGGCGGTCTCCAAAGTTCGATGCGCGGTGCCGCGTCAGTGCGGGCACACTCAGCGCGGTCGGCCGTCGTGGTTGGGGGAAGCCTAACCTATGAAACGGATGACTCCGGACCCGGGCCGCCCTCGCCGAGGGCTCCGGCGGAGGGCGTCGGCTCGATGTAGGGGATCCGCCCGCGCTGCACGGCGCGCGCGTCCAGGATCGCCGAGCCCAGGACCCCGGCGAACAGCACGAGACCGAGCACCGTGCGGTTGTAGAAGTCGAACTGGCCGAGCACGGCGAGCGCGACGAAGACGACCACGATCTTGCCCAGCCAGGCGCCCATGATGACCGCCGTGGTGTGGGCCGGCGAGGTGTTCACCGTCCGCAGGACCGAGATCACCGTGGTGCCCGAGAAGATCAGCGCGAGCGCGACGCCGAGCAGCGCACCCCAGACGCCCTTGAGGCCCGCGGTGAGCGCGCCGATGCCGACGCCGAGCACGAGCAGGGCGCCGAGCATCCAGAACATGTCCCGCAGCGCGCGGCGGAACGCGTCGGCAGCGGCGGCCTCGGACAGGGGGGCGGGGCTGGGGGTGGTCATCGAGCTGGCTCCGTGGTCTTCTCGGTCTTCGTGGTCTCGACGGGCGGCGGCGGGCGGCGTCGACGGCCGCGCAGCGGGCCCAGGGTGGCTGCCAGCGCGAGCACGACGCCGACGACGAGCAGCCACACCACGACCGTCGTCGAGAACAGCACGAGGGCTGCGACGCCGAACGCGATCACCGCCGTCCAGACGTACATGATGACGACCGCGCGGCGGTGCGAGTGGCCCAGGCCGAGCAGTCGGTGGTGCAGGTGCATGCGGTCGGGGTGGAACGGGGACTTGCCCGCGCCGACGCGCCTGACCAGCGCGAGCGCCATGTCCAGCAGCGGCAGCAGCAGCACCGCGAACGGCAGCAGCATGGGCAGGAACGCGGGGAACGATGCGCGCTCGGAGACCGACTCGGGGTCGATCTGGCCGGTCACGACGACGGCCGCCGCCGAGAACACGAATCCGAGCAGCATCGCGCCGGAGTCGCCCATGAAGATGCGTGCCGGGTAGACGTTGTGCGGCAGGAACCCCACGCACGCGCCGACCAGCACGGCCAGCACGAGGGTCGCCAGGCTCGCGTAGTCCGAGCTCGTGTTCTTGGTGAGCAGGTAGGAGTAGAGCAGGAACGCGGTACCGCCGATCGCCAGCACACCCGCGGCGAGGCCGTCGAGCCCGTCGACGAAGTTCACCGCGTTCATCGCGATCACCACCGTGAGGATGGTGAGGAACGTCCACATCCGGGTCGAGCCGACCGTCACCCCGCCGATGGGCAGCTGGTAGAGCAGCACGCCCTGCCAGGCGAGGAACCCCGCGGCCAGCACCTGCCCCATGAGCTTGGTGAGCCAGTCCAGGTCCCAGATGTCGTCGGCCACGCCGAGCGCGCAGACCAGCGCCGCTCCCCCGACGATGCCGACGAGAGGCTTGGGGTTGTCGTAGACCGCGGACAGGAACGGCAGCTGGGAGGCCATGACGATCGCGAGCGCGATGCCGGCGAACATCGCCATGCCGCCCAGGCGAGGCGTGGGGATCGCGTGCACGTCGCGGTCGCGGACTGCGGTGATCGCGCCCCAGCGCAGGGCGCACCAGCGTGCCAGCGGCGTCGCCAGGTAGGCGATGGCGGCCGCCATGAGCAGGACGAGCAGGTAGACCCTCACCCGGCGGCGCCCTCGTCGTCGTCGGGCCCGACGACGTGCGCGACCTCGCACAGGCGCTCGAGGCTGATCGCACCCGCGCGCACGAGGCGCAGGGTGGGCGTGGTCGCGTCGACGATGCTCGACGAGACCCCGCCGGGCGCCTGACCGGCGTCGAGGTAGACGTCGACCGAGGCGCCGAGCTGCTCGAAGGCCTCCCCCGCCGTCAGCGCCGCGGGCGAGCCCGTGCGGTTGGCGCTCGAGACCGCGAGCGGGCCCGTGCGGCGTAGCAGCGCGAGCGCGGTGTCGTGGTCCGGCACCCGCAGCGCGACCGTGCCGCGCGTCTCGCCCAGGTCCCAGGCGAGCGAGGGCTGCGCGGCGACGATGATCGTCAGGCCACCGGGCCAGAAGGCCTCGGCGAGCGCGTGCGCCGCATCGGGCACGTCGGTCGCGAGCCCCGCCATCGTGCCGACCGCGGGGATCAGCACGGGCGGCGGCATCTGCCGGCCGCGGCCCTTGGCGTCGAGCAGCGCCTGGACCGCCGTGGGCGCGAAGGCGTCCGCGGCGATGCCGTAGACCGTGTCGGTCGGCAGCACCACGAGGCCGCCGCGGGACAGGGCGTTGACCGCCTCGTCGACCGCGGGGCCCCAGCTCGTCGGGTCACCTGCCGGTCGGATCCGCTCGTTCACGGCTGCGAGTCTGTCACGGAGAGCGGCCCGATCCGGCGCGCGACGAGCATGCGCGGCCGACCCGTGAGGTCCGGGCGGCTCTCGATCGCGGTGAACGCCCCGGCCACGGCCGCCGCGTCGCGCGCCTGCGCGTCCTGCACCTCGGCGTGCTCCATGACGAGCAGACCGCCGGGCTTGAGCAGGCGCGCCGCGGCCCGGATGACCGCGCGGGGGATGTCGAGCCCGTCCGCGCCGCCGCCGTAGAGGGCGAGGTCGGGGTCGTGGTCGCGCACCTCGGGGTCGACGGGCACGGCGTCGGGCGGGATGTAGGGCGGGTTCGAGACGAGCACGTCGACCGTGCCGTCCAGCTCCGCGAGCAGGGTCTCGTCGCGGACGTCGCCCTCGCGCACGTCGAGGTCGGCGCCGGCACCGTTGCGGCGCGTCAGCGCGACCGCGGCAGGCGAGGCGTCGACGGCCCAGACCCTCGCGGCGGGCACCTCGGTCGCCACCGACACCGCGATCCCGCCGGCCCCGGTGCAGAGGTCGACGACGAGCGGTCGCTCGCCGGCGGCGACGAGCCGCGCGGCCTCGTCGACCGCGACCTGCGCGACGACCTCGGTCTCGGGGCGCGGCACGAACACGCCCGCCTCGACGGCCATCGTCAGGTAGCGGAAGCCCGTGCGGCCCGTGATGTGCTGCAGCGGCTCGCGCAGGCGGCGGCGCTCGACGAGCCCGGCGTACTCGAGCGCGAAGCCCTCGGGCGCGGGCGGGGCGAGCACGAGCTCGAGCCGGTCCAGGCCCAGCGCGAACGCGGCCAGCTCGATCGCGTCGACCCGCGGCGAGCCGACGCCGGCCTCGGCGAGGAGCCTGGTCGCGCCCTCGACCAGCTCGCGCACGCCCAGCCTCGCTGCTTCGCTCACTGGTCCCCCGCGGCCGCCAGGCGTGCGGCCTCGTCGGCGTCGATCGCGGACTGCACGACGGGCTGCAGGTCACCGCCGAGCACCGCGTCGAGGTTGTACGCCTTGTAGCCGGTGCGGTGGTCCGCGATCCGGTTCTCGGGGAAGTTGTAGGTGCGGATGCGCTCGGAGCGGTCGACCGTGCGGACCTGCGAGCGGCGCGCCTCGCTCGCGGCGGCGGCCGCCTCCTCCTGGCGCGCCGCGAGCAGCCGGGCGCGCAGCACGCGCATGGCCTGCTCGCGGTTCTGCAGCTGCGACTTCTCGTTCTGCATCGACACGACGATGCCGGTCGGCACGTGCGTGATGCGGACCGCGGAGTCCGTCGTGTTGACGGACTGGCCGCCGGGTCCGGACGAGCGGTAGACGTCGATGCGCAGGTCGTTCTGGTCGATCTCCACCTCGCCCTCGTCGTCCGCCTCCGGGAAGACGAGCACGCCGGCGGCCGACGTGTGGATGCGCCCCTGCGACTCGGTGACCGGCACGCGCTGCACGCGGTGCACGCCCCCCTCGTACTTCAGGTGCGCCCACACGCCGTCCTCGGGGGCGGTCGCGCCGCGGGACTTCACCGCGAGCTGCGCGTCCTTGTAGCCGCCCATGTCCGACTCGGTGGCCTCGAGGAGCTGGGTCGCCCAGCCCATCTTCTCCGCGTAGCGGGTGTACATCCGCAGCAGGTCTGCCGCGAACAGGGCCGACTCCTCGCCGCCCTCGCCCGCCTTGACCTCGAGGATCACGTCGCGCGCGTCGTCGGGGTCGCGCGGGATCAGGACGTTGCGCAGCCGCGCGGCGGCCTCGTCGGCCGCGGCACGCAGCTCGGGGAGCTCGGCGGCGAACGCCGGGTCCTCGGCGAGCTCAGCGGCGGCCTGCGCGTCGTCGGACGCGGCCTCCCACGCCTTGTAGGCCTGGGCGACCCGCCCGAGCTCGGCGTACCGGCGGCCGAGCGTGCGGGCGCGACCGGCGTCGGCGTGCACGGCGGGGTCCGCCAGCTGCGCCTCGATCTGCGCGTGCTCGGCGAGCAGCGGCAGTGCTGCGGCGAAGGCGTCGCTCACGGAGGAGCTCCTGTCATGGGACGTGCGCGGGGGACGACACCGGGCGGTCGCGGGATCGGGCCCGGGAAACGACACAGCGCCGGTGCCCGCACGGACACTGCCATGGAGGGCAGTCGTCCGCGCTGGGGCACCGGCGCTGTGGGAGTGCTAGTCGGCCTTCTTGCCGTAGCGCGCCTCGAAGCGGGCGACGCGGCCGCCGGTGTCGAGGATCTTCTGCTTGCCCGTGTAGAACGGGTGGCAGGCGCTGCAGACGTCGGCGTGGATCTTGCCGCTCGTCACGGTGGAGCGGGTGACGAAGGTGCTGCCGCACGTGCACGTGACCTCGGTGGTCACGTACTCGGGGTGGATGTCAGACTTCACAAGGATCTCCTCGTTCGGGTGTCTCCGGGTCCCACACGTGACTCGCGCGGGTGAACCGCAGACCAGCGGGACATTCTGCCAGAACAGGGCCGGTACCCGAAATCTTCCCGATCCGGCGGCCCGGATCGCCCCGGCCGGCGACACGGCCCGGACTCCCGCCGCGACCTCTCGTCGCCACCCTCCCGCGCCGACCCGGCCCGAGATAGCCGCACTTGGTACGCGAGTCACCTCCTGGGGCCGATTCGCACCCCAGGGGTTCACTCGTGTCACAAGTGCGGCTACCTCGGGCCACCTAGGATGGGGCGGCCCCGAGACCAGGAGGACATCTGTGCCGCGCACGCTCGTCGTGACCAACGACTTCCCGACGCGCCAGGGCGGCATCGAGGCCTTCGTTGCCGCGCTGTGCGACCGCTTCCCGGCGGGCGAGGTCGTCGTCTACACCTCCTCGATGCCCGGCGACGCGGCCTACGACGCGACGCTGCCCTACCCGGTGATCCGCGACCGCACCTCGATGCTGCTGCCGACGCGACGGGTGAGCCGCGACGTGGTGGCGGCGTTCCACGAGCACGGCTGCGACCGCGTGCTGTTCGGCGCGTCCGCTCCCCTGGGCCTGCTGGCTCCGGCACTGCGGGAGGCGGGTGCGCAGCGCGTCGTCGCGATCACGCACGGGCACGAGGTCTGGTGGGCGCGGGTACCCGTGATGCGCAGCCTGCTGCGCCGGATCGGCGACTCGGTCGACGTGCTCACGTACATCTCCGGCTGGTGCCGCGACCAGATCGCCCGCGGACTGTCCGACACCGGCCGTTCGCACCAGCAGCGGCTCGCGCCCGGTGTCGACTCGGCTCGCTTCTACCCCGGCTGCGGCGGCGACACGGTCCGCGCGTCGCTCGGCCTCCAGGACGCCCCGCTCGTCGTGTGCGCTGCGCGGCTCGTGGCCCGCAAGGGGCAGGACCAGCTCATCGCCGCCTGGCCGGCCGTGCAGCGCGCGGTGCCCGGCGCGCGGCTGCTGATCGTCGGCGACGGCAAGCACCGCGCGGCGCTCGACAAGCAGGTCGCGCGGCTCGGCCTCGCCGACGCGGTCACGTTCACCGGGGCCGTCACGTGGGCCGAGATCCCGCCCTACTTCGACGCGGCCGACGTGTTCGCGATGCCGTCCCGCACGCGCCTGGCCGGGCTCGAGCCCGAAGGGCTGGGGATCGTGTTCCTCGAGGCCGCCTCGTGCGAGAAGCCGGTCATCGTCGGCCGGTCCGGCGGCGCACCCGACGCGGTCGACGACGGCGTCACCGGCTACGTCGTGGACCCGACCTCGCCCGACGAGATCGCCGCGCGGATCGTCGAGCTGCTGACCGACCCGGCCAAGGCCCGGGCGATGGGCGTGGCCGGCCGGGCGCGGGCCCGGGCCGACTGGCAGTGGGACGACATCGCCGCGACGTGCCGGGAGTACCTGGGCGCCTCCTGACCGCGCCGATTCGGACGCGCGTCGCCGCAGGTCACTGGCCACGCAGGCCGTGGTATCTCACATCGTGGACGTCCCGCGCTCCCCCGCTGCGCACACGCGCCGGGACGGGTGACCGAGGGCCACGATGGGCTCACCGATCCCACCGAGGAGCTGAGCACCAATGACGGTGTGCCTGCACGTCTACCGCGGAGACCCCGACGGCCGGACGCCCGAGCCCGGAACCCACATCATGCGCACGTTCACCTGCGTGCGCTGCGGCCACAGCCGCGCGTTCGTCCATCACTGGCCGGCCCGCGCGAACGCCGCAACCGCTGCCGAGCTGTTCCACCGGCTGGTGTAGCTCAGCCGAGCGCGCTCGCCCGATCGACACCGAATCCGACCCACCGGGCGAGCTCGTCGTCGTCCTGCGCCGCGCCGGCGTCCACGCGGATCCAGCCCTTCATCGGGCGACCGCGCATCTCCATGGGTCTGGTCCCCGGTTCCCGGAGCAGCTCGGCGGTCTCGTCGGGCGCGACCCGGACCATGAGGCCGCCGTGGCTGCTCACCGCGACGGCCATGCTCCCGCCGACGAGGAACGCGAGCCCGCCGAACATCCGCTTCTCGGTGACCTCGGCAAGCCCCGCGAGCAGGGGCCGCACCCGGTCAGCCAACGCCTCGTCGACCATGACGCCCTCCTTCGTGCTCGGACCTCGATCGTCGCACCGGGGTCCGACAACGCAGATCGGCCCCCACCCCGACGAGGTGAGGGCCGACCGGATTGCGCGTCAGACCGTCCGGCCCGCGTTCTCCTCGCCCCAGCTGCCGGGCGTCGTCTTCTGCACCTGGAGCAGGAACTCCACGTTGGACTTCGTCTCGCGCAGCTTGCCGAGCAGCAGCTCGATGGCCTGCGTCTGGTCGAGCGCGCCCATCACGCGGCGCAGCTTGTAGACGATCTTGAGCTCGTCGTGCGAGAGCAGGACCTCCTCGCGGCGGGTGCTCGACGCGTTGACGTCGACCGCCGGGAAGATGCGCTTGTCCGCGAGCGAGCGGGACAGGCGCAGCTCCATGTTCCCGGTGCCCTTGAACTCCTCGAAGATGACCTCGTCCATCTTGGAGCCGGTCTCGACCAGGGCTGAGGCCAGGATGGTGAGCGAGCCACCGTTCTCGATGTTGCGCGCCGCGCCGAAGAACCGCTTGGGCGGGTAGAGCGCCGAGGCGTCGACACCACCGGACAGGATGCGGCCCGACGCCGGGGCGGCCAGGTTGTAGGCGCGCGAGAGGCGGGTCAGCGAGTCGAGCAGCACGACGACGTCCTGGCCGAGCTCGACCAGGCGCTTGGCGCGCTCGATCGCGAGCTCGGCGACGATCGTGTGGTCCGAGGCGGGGCGGTCGAACGTCGAGGCGATGACCTCGCCCTTGACCGTCCGCTCCATGTCCGTGACCTCTTCGGGGCGCTCGTCGACGAGCACGACCATGAGGTGGACCTCGGGGTTGTTGATCGCGATGGCGTTCGCGATCTGCTGCATGATGATCGTCTTGCCGGCCTTGGGGGGCGCGACGATCAGGCCGCGCTGGCCCTTGCCGATGGGCGCGACGATGTCGATCACGCGCGGTGTGAGGCGCGTGGACTCGGTCTCGAGGCGCAGGCGCTCCTGCGGGTACAGCGGCGTGAGCTTGCTGAACTCGGGGCGCGTGCGCGCCTGCTCGGGGTCCAGGCCGTTGACCGAGTCGAGCCGGACGAGCGCGTTGACCTTGCTCGGGCGGTTGCCCTGCGGGATCTGCTCGCCCTCGCGCGGCTGGCGCACCGCGCCGGTGATCGCGTCGCCGCGGCGCAGGCCGGACTTCTTGACCTGGTTCAGGGAGACGTACACGTCGCCCGGGCCGGGCAGGTAGCCCGAGGTGCGGACGAACGCGTAGCTGTCGAGCACGTCGAGGATGCCCGCGACGGGCAGCAGCACGTCGTCGTCGCTGACCTCGATCTCGTCGAGACCCGACAGGTCCGGACCGCCCGCGCGGGTGCCGCGACCGCGCTTGCGGTCCCGGTCGCGGTAGCGGTCGCGCGAGCGGCGGCGGCGGCCACCGGTCTCGTCGTCGAACTCGCCCTGCGTCTGCTGGTTCGGGTTCGCCTGGTTCGCGTTCGGCTGGTTCTGCGACGCCTGGTTCTGGTTGCCTTGGCCGTTCTGCGCGCCCTGGCCGTTCTGGCCGCCCTGCCGGTTCTGCTGGCGGGTGCCCTGCTCGCCCTGGCGCGGCTGGGCGGCCTGCTGCCGCTGGCCGTCCTGGCGCGAGGTCTCGGGCGCGTCCTGCTCGTCGGCGCCCTGGGGCGCGCCCGTGCCACGGCCCGAGCGGCGCGTGCGGCGCTCGCCCGTCACGGAGCCGACGGCGTCCGCGGCGCGTGCCGCACGGTCGTCGCGCGACTCGTCGGCGTGCGCCTCGGAGGCGGCGGGACGGGAGTCGTGGCCCAGCTTGGCGTCCAGTGCGGCCTCGAGGCCGGCGAGCGCGTCGGGCTGGCGGACGGTCTGGCGCGCGGGCTCGGACTGCTCGGCGGGGGCCTCGACGCGCACGGGAGCCGCGGCGGAGCCGGACTCGCGCGTGACGCGGCGGCGCGCCGGGGCGGCGGGCGGCTCGTCGGCGACGGCGACCGTCTGCTCGCGGCGGGTGTCCAGCGCCGACGAGGCGCTGTGGCGGCTGCCGCCACGGGCGGCCGAGATGGCCTCCACGAGGTCGCTCTTGCGCATCTTGGAGGTGCCCTTGACGCCCAGGCCGCTGGCCAGGGCCTGCAGCTCGGGCAGACGCAGTGCGGAGATCGACTGCGTGGACCCGCCGGACGTGCTCACGGCGGGCTCGATGGTGTCTGTCACGAAGGACCTTTCCCCTCGTCGGTGGCCGGGACCCTGAGATCGGGATTCGGCCGGTGTCCGGTCGGAGCGACCGAGACGGAGATGGAAGCCGCACGTGCTGCGTACGACGACGTCAGCGACGTCCTGCGCACGAGGGCTGGGGTGCTCCCGGGTGACCGGATCTCCGCGGAGTCCGGACGGGCTGTCCCGGCACGGCGGCCGAGGATGCGATCCGGGGAACGCGCCGATATTACCACTGTCGACCCGGCCGACCGCCGCCATGACCGCAGGGCGTGGACTTCACCCGTTCGCGACGCGCGCGACCTGGACCCCGTCGGTGTCGACCGCCAGCGGCAGCACGCGCCAGCCACCCATCGTCGGCCCGAAGGCCGTCGCGATCGCCTCGTCGGCGTCCGTCCCGGCGGCCGTCCGACGCGCCAGCGCGAGGACCGTCGGCCCGGCGCCGGAGACGACCGCTGCGACTCCTGCAGTGCGCAGCGCGTCGACGAGGGCGAGCGAGTGCGGCATCACCGCGCGGCGGTAGTCCTGGTGGAGCCGGTCGGCGGTTGCGTCGAGGAGCAGGTCCGGCCGACGACCGAGCGCCTCGACCAGGAGCGCCGCGCGGCCCGCCTGGAAGGCGGCGTCACGGTGCGGCACGGTGGCCGGCAGGACGCCGCGCGCGGACTCGGTCGAGAGCCGGGTCGCCGGGACGATCGCGATCGGTGCGACGTCGGGGTGGACGACGAGCGGCGCGGCCCCGACTCCCCCGGCCGTGCTCCACGCGACGGTCGCGCCACCGTGGATCGCCGGCGCCGCGTTGTCCGGGTGGCCCTCCATCTGGGTGGCCAGGCCGAGCACGACCTCGTCGGACAGCGCCTCGGGCTCGGACACGAGCCCGCGCGCGGCGGCGATGCCGGCGACGACGGCCGCGGCCGACGAGCCGAGCCCCCGACCGTGCGGGATCCGGTTGTGGCAGACCAGGTGGAGCCCGGCCTGCGGTGCGCCGACCAGGTCGAGCGCGGCACGCAGCGCCTGGACGACCAGGTGACGCTCGTCGTCGGGCACGTCGCCGGCGCCCTCACCCGTGACCTCGACGACGACGTCCGCCGAGCCGAGCAGGCGGACCTCGACGTCGTCGTACAGCGCCAGGGCCAGGCCGAGGGCGTCGAAGCCGGGACCGAGGTTCGCGCTCGTGGCGGGCACGCGCACGCGGACGCGGTCCGCACCGAGCCGCACTCCGATCAGTCCAGGCCGAGCGCGGTCGCGATGGACACGACGTCCGCGGTGACCCGCACGGGCTGCACGTCACCGCCGTCGGGCGTGCGCAGTGCCCACTGCGGGTCCTTGAGGCCGTGGCCGGTGACCGTGATGACGATGCGCGCGCCCGCGGGCACGCGGCCGGCCTCGGACAGGGCCAGCAGCCCCGCGACGCCGGCTGCGGACGCGGGCTCGACGAAGACGCCGACCTCGGCGGACAGCACGCGGTGCGCCGCGAGGATCTGCTCGTCGGTGACGGCCTCGATGAGCCCGCCGGACGTGTCGCGCGCGTCCTCGGCCTGCTGCCACGAGGCGGGGTTGCCGATCCGGATCGCGGTCGCGATGGTCTCGGGCTCGTCGACCGGGAATCCGCGGACGATGGGCGCGGCGCCGGCGGCCTGGAAGCCCCAGACGATCGGCGTCCTCGTTGCCAGGCCCGCCTGGGCGTACTCCTGGAAGCCCTTCCAGTACGCGGTGATGTTGCCGGCGTTGCCGACGGGCAGCACGAAGATGTCGGGCGCGTCGCCGAGCGCGTCGACGATCTCGAACGCGCCCGTCTTCTGGCCCTGGATGCGGTCGGGGTTGACCGAGTTCACGAGCTCGACCGGGTAGGCCTCGGCGAGCTTGCGCGCCGCGACGAGGCAGTCGTCGAAGTTGCCGTCGACCTGCAGCAGCGTCGCGCCGTGCGCGACCGCCTGGCTGAGCTTGCCCATCGCGATCTTGCCCTCGGGCACCAGCACCGCGCAGACCATGCCCGCGCGCGTGGCGTAGGCGGCCGCAGAGGCCGAGGTGTTGCCGGTCGAGGCGCACACGACGGCCTTGGCCCCGCGCGCCGCGGCGGCGGAGATCGCCGCCGTCATGCCGCGGTCCTTGAACGACCCGGTCGGGTTCATGCCCTCGACCTTGACGTAGACCTCGGCGCCGACCCGCTGGGACAGCACCGGCGCGGGCACGAGCGGCGTGCCGCCCTCCCCCAGCGTGACGATGTGGGTCGTGAGGTGCTCGGGCAGGAAGTCGGCGTACTCGGCGATGACGCCGCGCCACTGGTGGGCCATCAGGCTCCCTCGACTCGCAGGACGGACACCACGGCGCGCACGACGTCGAGGCCCGCGATGGCCTCGACCGTGCCGGCGAGCGCGCGCTCGCTGGCGGCGTGCGTGGTGATGAGCAGGCGCGCGACGTGCTCGTCGGGCGCCGGGGTCTGGCGGACCGCCTCGATGGAGACGCCGTGCTCGGCCAGCACCGCGGCGACCTGCGCGAGGACACCCGGCTGGTCGGCGACCTCGAGGCGCACCTGGTAGCGCGTGCGGGCGGCCTCGGCGGGCAGCACGGGCAGGTCCGCGTACGACGACTCGACCGGGCCGCGGCCGCCGAGCACGCGGTGGCGGGCCACGGAGACGACGTCGCCCAGCACGGCCGACGCCGTCGGGGCACCGCCCGCGCCGCGCCCGTAGAACATGAGCTCGCCTGCGGCCTCCGCCTCGATGAACACCGCGTTGAACGCGCCGCGCACGCCGGCCAGCGGGTGGTCGGCGGGGACGAGCGCCGGGTGCACGCGCACCTGGATACCCTCGGTGCCGTCATCGCCCGTGTTGCGCTCGGCGATCGCCAGGAGCTTGATCACGTGGCCGGTGCCGGCAGCCCACGCGACGTCGTCGGCGGTCAGCGAGGTGATGCCCTCGCGCTGCACGTCGTCGATCGAGACCCGCGTGTGGAACGCGAGCGACGCGAGGATCGCGGCCTTGGCCGCGGCGTCGAAGCCCTCGACGTCGGCCGTCGGGTCCGCCTCCGCGTAGCCGAGCGCCTGCGCCTCCTTGACCGCCTGGTCGAGGTCGAGACCGTCGGTGGCCATGCGGTCGAGCACGTAGTTGGTCGTGCCGTTGACGATGCCCAGCACGCGGCGCACGGTGTCGCCCGCGAGCGACTCGCGCACGGGGCGGACGATCGGGATGGCGCCCGCGACGGCGGCCTCGAAGTACAGGTCCACGCCCGCGGCGTCGGCGGCGGCGTAGAGCGTCGGGCCGTCCTGCGCGAGCAGCGCCTTATTGGCCGTCACGACGGACGCGCCGTGCTCGATCGCGCGCAGGATGAGCGCGCGCGGGGGCTCGATGCCGCCCATGACCTCGACGACGACGTCCGCGCCGGCGACGAGCGCCTCGGCATCGGTCGTCAGGAGCGCGGGGTCCACGCCCTCGCGCTCGACCGACAGGTCGCGCACGGCGATCCCGACGAGCTCGAGCGGCGTCCCGACGCGCGACGCCAGGTCGTCGGCCTGCTCGGTGAGCAGGCGGGCCACCTGCGTGCCGACGACGCCGCACCCGAGCAGCGCGATCTTCAGCTTGTCGGGCACGACGGGGACCTCCGGTGATCAGGGCGATGGCTGAGCCACAGGATAGGGGGCCGCGGTCTCCGGCGAGGGCCGACGTCCGCCCCTTGGGGACTGCCGGGACGACGAAGCGGGGCGGCCCGGGAGAACCCGGACCGCCCCGCTCTGGTCAGACGATGATCAGGACAGCTTCAGCGTCTGCGCCGACGACTTCGCGGACTTGACGTCCTTGGTGCCGAGGTACTTCACCGAGACCTTGTACGTGCCGTAGACGACGCGCGGCAGGGTGATGATCGCCTTGCCGTTCTTCACCGTGGCAGTCGTGACGAGGGTCGTGGCGCCCTTGGCGGACGGGTCCACCACGAGCTGCACCTTGCCGGTCACCTTGACACCGGTCGCGGAGACCTTGACGACCACGGTGCGCTTGGCGCCGAGCGTGTAGGAGACCTTCGATGTGGCCTTGGCGACCTTGACCGTCTTGCTCGCCTTCGCCGAGGCGATCTGCGAGGTGCCGGTGTAGACGACCGTCAGCTTGTGCGTGCCGACCTTGAGCGCCTTGGGCAGGGCGATCTTCGCCGCACCCTTCTTCAGCGTGGCCGACTTGAGCACCTTGGTGCCCTCGCGGACCTCGACCTTGCCGGTGGCCGCGAGGCCGTTGGCAGCGGTGACCTTGACCGAGACCGACGACGACGTGCCGTAGGTGAGCTTCTTGGCGAAGGTCGCCTTGACCGACGACGTCGCCTTCGCGACGAAGATCTTGGCCGTGGTGCTCGCGTTCTTGACCGTGGTGGTCGCGGAGGTGAACGAGACCGAGACGGTGTGGGTGCCGGCCTTGAGGGGCAGGAGCTTGACCGTGGCCTTGCCTGCGACCAGGGTCGCCGTGCCGAGGACCGTCTTGCCCTCGGTCACCTTGACGGTGCCGGAGACGACGGCGTCAGGAGCGACGACCGAGACAGCCAGCGAGCCGGCCTTGTTGGCCGAGCCAGCGACGGGCACGGCCTTGACCGTCGCGGTACCGGCGCGGGTGAACGTGTACGTCGTGCCGCCGAACGTGGCGTTCTTGATCACGGTCGAGGCCGCGGAACCGTTCGTGTAGAGCAGGCGGACCTTGGTGACCTGGAGGGTCGGGTTCGCCGTGACGAAGTCGTCGAGCGACGCGAACGAGCGGTAGAACGAGCTGTCCACGCCGAAGTCGGACGTGCTCCACCACTTGCCGTCGTACGAGGCGTCCTTCTCGAACGTGATCTCGCCCTTGGCGGTGGTCAGGTGGATGCCGACGTACTGCGAGGGCGTCGCCTCGAAGTCGACGACCGAGCCGATGGAGGCGAGCGTGCCCGAGTACGAGCGCTCGATCCAGCTCTCGGCCCAGTCACCGGCGACCGCGAGCTTCACGCCACCGGCGACGTACGAGACGTCACCGTGCGCGGTCCAGCCGCGCGTGTTCAGGTCGGTCGCGACCGGAGCGGCGGCGATCGTCGGGTAGACGGTCGCGTGCTTCTGCTTCGTGAAGACGTAGTGCACGCCGCCGAAGGTGACCCCGGTGACGACCGCGGACGCGGCCTGGGGGTTCGTGTAGCTGACGCGGACCCCGGTGACCCGGACGTCCGGGTTCGCGGTGATGTAGTCGTCGAGCGAGGCGAAGGACGCGTAGCCCATGCCGGCGCCGACACCGAAGTCGGACGTGCTCCACCACTTGCCGGCGTACGAGGCCTCCTTCTCGAAGGTGATCTCGCCCTGGGTGGTCTCGACGCGGATCCCGACGTACTGCGCGGGCGTCGCGTCGAAGTCGACGACGTCGCCGAGCGAGGCCAGCGTGCCGTCGTAGGTGCGCTCGATCCACGACTCGGACCAGTCACCGGGGACGTTGAGCTTCAGGCCGCCGTCGACGTACTCGACGTCGCCGTGGGCCGTCCAGCCGCGCGTGTTCGAGTCCGTGGCCGGCAGCGGCGTCTGGACGCCCTCGTACGAGGTCGCGTGCTTCTGGGTCGTGAAGGAGTAGGTGGTGCAGCCCGCGGTGATCGAGTGGATCGTCGCGTCGCCGATGGCGCCGCTGCCGAGCGAGTACCCGACGGCGACGACGCGGACCTCGTGCCCAAAGGTCGCCGAGAGGATCTCGTCGAGCGTCCCGTACGACTTCTGGTAGCTCGGGTTCGGACCGGCCGGGAGACCGGCGATCGCCTTGGTGCCCCAGAACTTGCCGAAGAGGGGCTCGTAGACGAGGTTGCCGGCCCAGGTGCCGTCGATCGCGATCGTCAGGTTGAGGCCGACCTCGGCGCCCGAGTTCGCGGTCACGTCGACCGAGGGCACGCCCGCGTCCTGCAGCAGGAAGTTCGTGGCCTTGTAGCCGGCCGACTTCGACTCGCTGCTGGCGTTGCCGCCGGCGTCGCCCACGGTCGCGATGTGCAGGCCACCGTCGACGTACGCGTGCGAGCCGAGCGTCCGCGACTCGGAGAAGTCCCAGCCGTTGACGTTGACGTCGTTCGAGACCGAGGTCGCCGTGTCGACGCAGGGCGCCGTCTTGGGCGAGGCCGGGAACGTGTAGGTCGTGTCGCCGAGCGACAGCGAGCGGATGATGCCGTCGCCGGTGACACCGGAGCCGAGCGAGTAGCCGATCGCCGTGACGACTGCCGACGGGAAGGCGTCGCGCCACTGGGCGAGCGTGCCGTGGTTCTCCGAGCCGAACCCGCCGCCGTGCTGCGGGGCGCCGGTCTTGACGAACGCTGCCGAGCCGTTCGAGGCCCACCAGTCGTTGCCGTAGACCGACTCGCCGACGAGGATGCCGTCGGGCGAGCCGTTGCCGTCGAAGTCGACGACCAGCTGCGAGCCCGGCGTGATGCCCGCCTTGGCCTCGTACCGGAGGGCCGGCTCGCCGGCGTCCTCGAGCGCGACGTCGGTCACGATGTAGCCGGCGGCCTTGCGGTGGCCGGTCTCGTCGGTCCAGATGTGGAGGCCCTGGTCGACCAGCTCGGCGTGCGAGCTGCCGTCGGAGCTGCTCTGGCTGCGGTCGATGTCAGCGAGGCCGAGGACGACGGTGTGACCGGCGGTCGCAGAAGCGGGCAGCGCGGAGAATGTCGTCGCGGCGAGCGCGACGACCAGCGAGCCGGCGACAGCTGTCGCGCGGCGGCGGCCGGAGGCCGCTCGGGGGTTCTGCATGAAGTGGGGCCCTTTTCTAGGACGAAGGTCATGGGCGGTAGCGCGGAGCAACTTATTAGGGGTTCTGCGAGCCGCCCAGGCCGATTTGGGTAGGTCCTGAGGAATAGCGAAGTGTGATCTGCGTCCCAATTGGCTGATCTTCACCCGTGAGTGGTACGCCAAACCCCTCGCACCGTCCGAACACCGACAATCACCCGTCGTCGCCCATAATCATGCGGAACTGCGACATTGCGTACCGGTCGCGCACGACGAAGGGGCGGCCCGCCCCCGGGCCGCCCCTCGCCTTGCTCGAGCGTCAGCGCACCGTCAGCGTGCGCACCTTCGCGGTCGAGCCCGCCACGTTCGCGGAGCCTGCGTAGGTGGCCGTGACCGAGTACGCGCCCTTGGCCAGCTTGGGCAGCGTCACGGTGACCTTGCCCGCGTTGAGTGTCCCGGTCACCGTCCGGTTCTTGACGCCCTTGGCGCGCGGGTCGATCGTCACGACGACCTTGCCCGTCGCGGTCGCGCCTGTCGCCGCGACGGTCACGGTGACCTTGCCGCGCGCGCCGGCCTTCACGGCCGACGACGACAGCGTGGCCGACGACGTCGACGACGCTGTCGCGACTGTGAGCGTCCGCGACACCGTCGCGCCCGCCGTCTGGGAGTCGCCGGAGTAGACCGCCCGCAGGGCGTGAGAACCCGCCGTGAAGGTCTTCGGCAGCGTCAGCTTGGCGGCGCCCGCCGACAGGGCCGACGAGCCCACGAGCTTCGTGCCGTCGAAGACCTGCACCGTGCCGGTCGGGACCAGACCCGCCGCGGCGACGGCCACGGCCGCGGTGGCGACCTTGCCGTGCGTGGCCGCCGGCCACGTGACCTTCACCGCGGGCGCGGCCTTCGCCACGGCGACGGAGACAGTCGTGTGGCTCGCCAGGAGCGTCGACGCAGTCGGCACGAACGACACCGTGAGCGAGCGCGTGCCCGCGGCCAGTGCGGACACGGCGACGTTCGCGCGGCCCGCGGTGAGGGTGGCCGAGCCGACGACCTTCGCGCCGTCGCGCACGGTGATCGCACCGGCGACGACCGAGCCGGGAGCGGCGACCGCGACGGGGAGCGTGAACGCGCGGCCCGCGGTCGCGGTGGCGTCGAACGCGACGACCTCGGTGGCCGAGGGCGCCGGGGGCTCGACGACCGGGGCGTCGGTGACCGTGAGGACGGCCGTCGCCTGCGACGGGCGCACCTCTCCGCTGCCCGCGTACTTCACCGTCAGCTCGTGGTCGCCGACCGCGAAGTCGGTGGGCAGCGCGACGGTCGCCTTGCCACCCGAGAGCGTGCCGGTACCGACGACGTCGGCGCCCGAGCGCACCTCGACCTCACCGGCGGGCACCTGGCCGTCGGCCGCGTACACCTTGACCTGCAGCGACGCCGGGGTGCCGACGACCGCAGAGGCGTCGGCACCGAACGTGACCGACTCCGTGTGGAACGTGATCGGCGTGAAGGTCTCGTACTGCGCCACCGTCGGGCCACCACCGGCGTACGTGTAGATGCCGTAGTTGCCGGCCGCGCTGGCGAGCCAGGCCTTGTTGACCTTGATCTTCGCGGTGAACGTCCCGTCCGTGCGCAGCTCGGTGTATGACGTCGCGGCCGGGCTCTGGGCGGGCGACGACGCGGCGAAGGACGCGGCGGGCACGGCCCAGACGACGGCCGCGCCGGTGCCGTTGGCACCGGCCGGGTTGGTCCGCGCCGACGGGGGCGCACCGGCCGACGGCCTCCACACGTCGGCGTAGCGGCCGAACGCGATGTACGCCCCCGAGGCCACGCCCGCGAAGGGCGGGCGGGTGCCGGTCGCGAGCGCCGGCGCGAAGCCGGTGCCCTGCACCGTGACCTCGGTCGTGCCGTCGCTCTGCAGGTCGGTCGAGGAGACGGTCACCGACGCGGGCGCGTACCGCTCGAAGGACACGTCGACCGGCAGTGCCGGCTTGAGGTCCTGGTTGCCCGTGCAGCCCGTGGAGTAGAAGTGCGGGCGGACGGATGCCGGGAGCGCGTTGACGAAGGCCGGGTTCCACGAACCCCACCAGCCGGTCGCGCCGCCGTCGGTCGTGCACGAGGCGACCTGGGCGGTCTCGCCCTCGGGCACCGTCACGGCGACACCCTGGTAGGCGGGCGTCGCGGTGTAGCCGTCCGCGTCGAGTCCCGTGACGGCGCCGTTCGCGAAGTTCACGAGCGCGACACGGCCGAGGTCCTGCGCGGGCGTCGGGGCCCCAGCCTGGTCGACACCGGCGCCGACCTCGAAGTGGAACGAGAGCGTGCCCGAGCCCTGCGCGTTCAGCGTGAGCTTGGGGTCGGAGTAGATCTCGTTGGGAGCGTTGTACAGCGCCGGGTAGGCGTTGACCGTGTACGAGCCGGTCCACGAGAGCGTCGAGGCTCCCGTCGCCGGGTCGACGGTGCCGGTGCCCGCGGTGAACCGCACGGCGTTGGGAGTCTTCTGCGGGTCCGAGAACGGCATCGACGTCGCGGGCTTCGGCGCCACGACGTACTCGCTCTGCGACCCGCCGGACACGCTGCCGACGAGCTGCGTCGCGTTGCCCGAGAGGTCCTTGAACGTCCAGGGCCCGAAGATGCCGACCTGCGCGTAGCCGCTCACCCCCCAGGTGAACGTCGCGTTCTTGATCGTCTCGACAGCCGCCGACGCCGGGGTCGCCGCTACGACCGCCGCGCCTCCCGCCACTGCGACGGCGACCGCTGCGGCCACCAGCCTCCGCGCGCCACCGGTCCTGGTGGATCTGCTCGCCAACATCCCTACCCCTTCGTCCTGCACGCGGGCCGCGTGCGGAGTAAGGATAGCCTGTCCTAACTGGGTCGTGGAGCCTGCGGCTGCGCAGTCACCCGATCGCCGCACTCACGCGTGGACCGGCACCTCGGCGGGCGGCGCGCTGCGCCGGCGGCGCTCGCGCACGGAGGGAACGAGGACGGCCCCGACGACAACGATCAGCACGAGGACGAGCAACGACCACGGCATCGCCCACGCCGAGCCCTCGACCGTGAGCGTGGGCAGCGTCGCCCCGCCGACGCCCACCGACTCGGGCAGCACCTCGACGCGAGCCGACAGCCGGACGGTCGGCCACACCCCGGTGACCTCGATCTGCCGCTCGATCGCGCTGCGCGCCGTGAGCTCCGGGGTGTCCTGCTGCGCCGAGCCCGACGAGAGCAGCCCGAGCGGCCCGGCGACGGACGCGGAGTCCGTCGCGGCCGCACGGGTGTTGCCGGTGTTGCGCAGCACGTAGGTGACCGTGGCCGAGCCGGCGGCAAAGGGGTTCCAGCTCGGGTGGTAGTCGACCCGCACGTCCGTCGCGTCGATGGCCGGCGTCAGCTCGCCCGCGACGCGCACGTGCATGCGCGAGCCCAGCCGGCTGTCGAGCGCGACCGTCGACCCGCCCTGCGCGGAACGGAAGGAGGTGACGATGCCGCCCGAGTGGTCCCCCGGCGTCGCGTCGTCGGGCACCGTGACGGTGAACGGGATCGTCGCGGCCTCACCGGCGTCGAGCGTGACCTCGTCCTCGTCGAGCGCCACCCAGGTGCCGACGTCCGTCGAGGGCTCGCCCGCGGGCAGCAGGTCGAGCTGGCCGGACGACGTCGTGAACGCATCGGCGGCGTACACCGCGAGCGTCAGCGGCGCGGCCGTGCGGTTGGTGACGACGAAGGCGTCGTCGAGGGTGTCCCCCGGCTCGACCTCGTACCCGAAGTTCGGCCGTGAGGCACCGAGGTCGTTGTCAGCCGGCGCGACGGCCCAGGTCACCTGACCGTCGTCGGCAGCGGCGACCGGGGACCCGCCCGCGAGCAGCGCGAGGAGCCCGACGACGATCGCGGCGAACGTGCGCACCTGGGGTGTCCTTCCATGACGGGGGGCGCGCCCGGCCGGTCCCGCCGGCCGGGCGCACCCCGAGGAGTGTCAGCTGAGCGCGGTGAGCGTCAGCGTCGCGGAGTAGCTGCCGGGCGCTGCGTCGGCCGGTGCGAGGAGCGTGAGCTGCGCACCGACGTCGACCGCACCGAGCGCGTGGCCGGCGGCACCCGAGACCAACGTGCTCGACGCCTTGAGGCCCGAGGTCGCGACCGACCCCGGGGCGACGGCTCCACCGGCGACCGCGCCGACCGTGTTGGCCGTGACCGACGGCGTCCAGCCGAGCGCCTGACCGCCGAACGAGTGCGCCCCGTCCGCCGTGCTGAAGGTGCCGACCTGGCCCGAGATCGAGAAGGCCGGCGCACCCACGCGGGTGTCCTCCACGGAGATCGCGGGGAGCTGGCCGGACGCGGTGAACCCGGCCGCGGTCGACGCCGCCGTGCCGAGGCTGACCGCGCCGGAGCCGCCGATCGTCCACGAGAACGCGCCGGGCTCGGGCTCGACCGGCGTCTCGGGCACCTCGACACCGACGTTGATGTCGCCGAGGAACGAGACCGGCACGAACAGCTCCTGCGAGGCGTTCGCGGCCGCACCGCCCGCGGCGTAGACGTAGATGCCGTAGTTCCCGCTCGTGGCGGTCGCGGTCTTGACGTCGAGCGTGGCGGTGAAGGAGCCGTCAGCCTCGAGCTCGACGAGCGCGGCGGCCTGGCTCGGGTAGTCCGTCGAGACCTGCGTGAGCGACGCCTGCGGCAGCGCCCACCTCTGGCTCGTGACGGAGCGCGCGGAGCTCGGCGCGCCGGCCGAGGGCTTCCAGACGTCGGCGAACCGGCCGAACGTGACGTAGACGCCCGTGGACTGCCCGGCCGTGACCGGCGGGCGGGACGACACGTTGGCGGCGGGGTCGAACCCCGTGCCCGTGACGGTGACCGACTCGGTCGCGCTCGGGTCGAAGCCCGCGGTCTTGGAGACGGCGATCGCCGGCTTCCACGCCGGCGCGGCACTCTCGTCGAGCGACGTCGTCACCGTGAAGTCGTCCAGGGCCGAGCCGGCCGCGAGGAAGTCCTGCAGCGCCGCCGCGCCGGCCGCGGTCAGCGTGACGCCCGTGCCGGTGACCGTGACGTCATCGCCGTCCGTGTCCACGTCGACCGTGCCGACGTCGCCCAGGACGATGTCGTCGCCGCCGTAGGTGCCGGGCGTGTAGCCGAGCGACGCGCCGCTCGCGGGGATGACCACCGACAGGTCGCCCTCGAGCGCGGCGGTGCCGCCCGTAACGACGACAGCGACGTCCTTGACCGTCACCGTGAAGGCGTGGGACGGGAAGTGGAAGACCGCGCCGCCGCCGGTCTCGATGCGCAGGTCGGTCGCGGAGTCGAACGTCCCGCCCTGCACGGGCAGGTGGTACGGGAGCGTCTCGTTCGGCGTCGAGGTGCTCGCGGCCCAGGCCGGCGTGCCGTCGGTGTCGAACGTGGCGGGCGCGACGAGCGTGATGCGCTGCCCCACCGCGACGGGCCCGACGGGCGGGAGCGCCGCCGTCTGCTGACCCACGTAGTTGCGGAAGCTCTGACGGAAGCCCCAGTCGAGGGTGCCGTCCGCCTGGACGTCACGAGAGTCGGCGGCGCTGGCAGGGACGGCGGCCACGAGGGCGCCGAGCAGAGCGAGCACACCGGCTGCGGCGACGGCGCGACCGGCGTGACCGGCGTGACCGGATCGTGTCTTCACGGATGAGTCCTCTCGGAGAAGGAGTGCGGACCGGGCTGTCGATCCGAGCAAAGGTGAGCCTTACCTAAGCGCAGGCAACAGGTCATGTCCGCCATCCGGTCCACGGCACGACGAGCCATCCGCGCCAGAGCCCGATCGCCGCGAACGCACCGAGCGCGGCGATCGCCGCCAGACCGCCCAGCAGCAGTGGGTCCTGGCCGGTCAGCCAGCCCGCGGCGTCCTGCACGAGCGGGATCAGCGCGGACGCGGCCCCGACGGTGACGGCCTGGGTCGCCGGGTAGGCGGCCGACGCCACGTCCGGCCCGGTCACCGTCGGCGCGACCGGGGTGCCGCCGACCCGCGGAGGGGTCACGCCCTGGGGCGCGGTCGGCGGGGGCGTCGTGACGGGGTTCGACGGCGCAGGGCCGCCCGGCGTGCTGCCGGAGTCGTCGGGGTCCTTCGGCGGCGTGACCGGCCGCGACGAGTCGTAGCTGACCGTCACGGGCAGCGCCGCCTTGAACGGGTCGCGCTCGCCGCCGCTCGTGTACCAGTACGCCGACTGCCCGGTCTGCTGCTGCAGGTCGACGAAGTCCTGCGGGAACGCCCCCCAGTACGCGGCGTTCGCCGACGTCCGCGCGGCCTGCGGGGTCCCCGTGCCCGCGTCGACCTCGACGCCGAGGTAGTCGGGCGTGACGACGAAGCCGTCCTCGCCGAGGTCCACCTGGGCGAACCGCGCGAGCGTGACCGTGCGCGCCGGGATCTTCACCCAGCGCGAGGTGTCGTCCCGGTCGGCGCCGTAGCCGCTCGCCGTCGCGGTCAGCGTGCCAACACCGTCGCGCACGGTCAGCACGGGATCGGTCGCCGACCAGTAGGTCAGGCCGCCGTAGAACGCGACCGTGAACGACCCCGTCCAGGCGATGCGGGCCGAGCCCGCGCCCTGGTCGACCGTGCCGCTCCCGCCGTCGACGACGACCTCGCTCTCCGTCGTCGGCGAGGACGTCGACGCCGTGACCGGCGCGCCGTCGCGGTCGAGGCAGCGCGTCCCCCAGGTCGCCACGCGGTCCCTGCCGTCGGCGCCCGGCTTCTCGATCCGGACGTTGCCTGCCGAGCCGCGGTAGAAGCCGTCCGCCTCGGTCCAGGCGCGCGACGAGCCGGTGTCCCCTGCGATCCCAGCCGACAGGAACTGGCAGCCGAACGCGTAGGCGCCGCTGCTCGCCTCCCGCGACAGGCCCCAGCGCAGCTGCGCGGAGTCGATGGTGAGCACGCCGTCAGCCGGGATGACGACCTGGACGTCGATCGAGTCGCCCGCCGCGGCGGGCGCCCCGGCCAGGAGCAGCGCGGTGGCCGCGCCGGCGAGCGCGACCAGGACGGAGCGAAGCCTCACGAGCGCGCCTCCGCAGGTGTCCGGGCCTGGACGGCAGCGGCCCGACGGCGGCGACGCCCAGCGACGAGTGCCGCGACGACGAACCACAGCATGGCCAGCGCGGCGACGAGCACGGCGATCGCCACGGGCGACGTCCCGGCCCCGGCCTCGTCCTGCGCATTCGCGGCCGCGGCTGCCTCGACCGGGTCCGCGATCGCGGTGAACTCGACCTGAGCCTTCTTCCCGGACGCGGCACCGGTCAGCGTGAGCGCCTGTGTCCCGGCGCGCAGCGTGGCGGGCAGCTGCAGCACGCCCGCGACCTCGCCCTGCGCTCCCGCAGTCAGCGGTCCGACCGCGGCCTGGCCTCCGACGAGCGAGCCGAGGACCTGCTCGCCGGGCGTGAACCCCTGACCCATGAAGCCGAGCACGCGGCCGACGACGATCGTGGTCTGGTCGACCCCGAGGGTCGCGGGCACGGTCGAGGCGACCGAGGGCTTCTCGGCGACCGCGGCGGGCGCGCCCGTGGGAGCCGCGGCGGCCGTCTGCGCCGTCGTCGCAGCGGGCTCAGCCGCCGACAGGTCCGCGAAGGTCACGCGCGTGAACGACTCGTTGCTCGGGTTGACCACGCCGTGCGCCCCGATCGTGATGACGCCACAGGGTTTGGTGCGGCAGTCGACCTCGACGACCTTGCCGCTGCGGTCTGCAGCCTGGAAGGTCGGGCCGGGGATCGTGAGCTTCGTGGACCACGTGCCGTCGGCCTTGACCGTGCCCCCGTTGGCGGACGACGCGGTGTCGGAGCCCGGGAACGCGACGAACCGCTGGAAGCCGCCGTTGTCCTTCGACTCCGAGTCGGGCACGTAGAGGTAGTCGGCGCCGGTCGCTCCACCCTTGCTGGGACGCCACGAGCCGCCGCTCGGGTCGTCGACCCAGCCGAAGAACACGTAGATGCCGCCGAACCCGCCCTTGACGGACTGGAACCCGGCGCCCGAGACCGAGACGGTCGTGGAGTAGGTCGAGTCGGCCTGGGCCGTGCCCGCCGCGTTCGTGATCGTCACGCGCGGCGAGGCCTGAGCGGGTGCGGCGAGCGTGACGACCGTGACGGCGACCGCCGCCATCAGCGCGGCGACGCGGGCGAGGGGCCTCATCGGGTCTCCAGGAGTGCGGCGGTCCGGACGGGCAGGACGACGAGCTCGTCGACGCCCGGCCCGCGGATCACCTCGATCGGGTGGCGGTACACGTCGGTGAGCAGCTCGCTCGTCAGGACGTCGGCCGGCGCGCCGTCGCCCCGGACGCGGCCGGAGTCGAGCACGACGACGCGGTCGGCGTAGGCGGCGGCGAGCGTCAGGTCGTGCAGCACGACCACGACGCTCGCGCCGGCCCGCGCCCAGCGGCGGGCCTCGTCGAGCAGCGCCTCCTGGTGGCGGATGTCGAGCGCCGCGGTCGGCTCGTCGAGCAGCAGGACCCCGGGCTCCTGGGCGAGCGTGCGCGCGAACGACGTGCGCGCCTTCTCGCCGCCGGACAGCGTCGGGAAGCGCCGGGCGGCGAGGTGGGAGACGTCGGCGGTGTCGAGCGAGCGCGCGACGACCTCGTCGTCCGCGTCCTCGCGCGCGGTCCCGCGCCACGGCGCGCGCCCCATCCGCACGACGTCCGCGACCGGGAACGGGAACGAGAGCCGGTTCTCCTGGAGCAGCACCGCCCGGCGGCGCGCGAGCTGGTCGAGCCGCATGGCGCGCACGTCGACCGCGTCGAGCTCGACGCGGCCCTCGTCGGGCGCGGTGTCGCCGGACAGGACGGAGAGCAGGGTGGACTTGCCGGCGCCGTTGGGCCCGACGAGAGCGACGAGCTCACCGGCCGCGACGGCGACGTCGACCCCGTCGAGGATCCGCGCCTGCCCGAAGCGCACGTGCACGCCGTGGGCGGCCAGGACCGCGCTCATGCCCAGCCCCCGGCGCTGCGGCGCGTGCGGCGGATGAGCCAGAAGAAGAACGGGCCGCCGACGAGCGCGGTCAGCATGCCGATCGGCAGGTCCGCGTACGGCACCGCGGTCCGGGCGACCAGGTCGGCGGCGAGCAGCAGCACCGCGCCGCCCAGCGCGCTGGCCGGGATCAGCACGCGGTGACCGGGACCGACCGCCATGCGGATCAGGTGCGGGACGACGAGCCCGACGAAGGCGATGATCCCGCAGAACGCGACCGCACCCGCGGTGAGCAGCGCGACGAGCACGATGCAGACGACGCGCAGCCGCTCGACATCGACGCCGAGGTGGCGCGCGGACCGCTCCCCCAGCGCGAGCAGGTCGAGCCGGCGCGCGACAGCCACGGCCCCGCCGATCCCGAGCAGGACGATCGGCGCGACGACCGCGACGTACGGCCAGCGCGTGCCGTTGAGGCTGCCCAGCTGCCAGAAGACGATCTGCTCGCGTGCCTGGGTGTCGCCGAGGAAGGTCAGCAGCGCGAGCGCGGCGCCCGCGACCGCGTTGACCGCGACGCCGGTGAGCACCAGCGTGACGACCTCGGTCCGGCCGTTCTCGCGAGCGGTCAGGTAGACGAGGATCGTCGTAAGCAGGCCGCCGACGAACGCCATCGTCGCGACCGTCCACGGCCCGGCGAACGCGAGCCCGAACACGATGACCGTGCACGCGCCGACCGCGGCGCCCGAGCTCACGCCGACCACGCCGGGGTCGGCGAGCGGATTGCCGAACACGCCCTGCATGAGCGCACCGCCGGTGGCCAGCGCGGCCCCGACCAGCGCGGCCATGACCACGCGCGGGAACCGGATGGCCCACAGCGCGGCGTCGCCGTTCGGGTGCGCGGGCGACGGCCCCCAGTCGAGGCCGATGCGGTGCAGGATCGAGCCGACGACCTCGCTCGGCGCGACGTGCAGCTGGCCGATCCCGGCGGACAGGACCGCGAGGACGACGAGCGCGAGCGCGAGCCCGACGAACAGCGCGGTGCTGCGCGTGCGGGCGGGCGCGCCCGTCGTCGGGCGCTCGAGCGTCGTCGTCACCGCTGCGAGCCCGGCGCGTACAGGGCGACGGCCAGCGCGTCGAGCACGTCGGCCGTCGACGGCCCGAACGAGAGGACCTCGGTGTCGTCCATGTCGACGATCCGGCGGTGCTCGCCCGCGGGGGTGTTCGCGACGGCGGGCAGCCGCTCGAGCAGCCCGTCGATGCCGCCGACCGACTCGAGCCCCTTGGACATCACGAGCACGACGTCCGGCGCGGCCTTGATCAGGCCCTCGTCGGTGATCGGCTTCATGCCGTCCCAGCCGATCTCGGTCGCCACGTCGACGCCGCCGACCGCGTCGATCAGCGCGTCCGCTCCGGACTCCTTGCCGAACAGGTAGTAGACGCCGGCCTGGCCGCGCACGTAGAGGAACACGATGCGCAGGCGGTCGGCGGGGTCCTTCGGGGCGACGGCCGCGATCTCGTCGATCTTGGCGTCGACCGCCTTCTCGGTCCGCTGCGCGAGCCTCTCGCCCTCGTCGGGCACGCCCAGCGCTCCGGCGACCTGACGGACGAGGCCGCCGATGTTGTCGATGCCGCGGTGGGAGTCGACGACGACGACCGGGATGCCCGCGTCGCGCATCTGCAGGATCACGTCCCACGGGCCCAGGCTGGTGTCGGTGATGATCACGGTCGGCGCGAGCTCGAGGATCGACTCGCCCGACAGCTCGTGGCCGTTCGCGGTGATCAGCGGCTTGTCGGCGATCTCCGCGTAGGACGAAGACGTGTCGCGGCCGACCACGTGGTCGCCGAGGCCCAGGTCGTAGACGATGCGCGACGTCGAGCCGTAGATGTCGAGCGCGAGGATGCGGCTCGTGTCCGTGATCGTGACCGTGGTGCCCTGCGAGTCCGTCACCGTGGCGGGCAGCGTGGGCTTCGGGTCCTGCGCGACCGGGTCGAGGGCGGCGTCCGCGACGACCGCGGTCGACGGGCCCTCGAACGCTCGCGGGTCCGCCAGCGGCGTGCTGTCGGCGAGCGTCGCTCCCCCGCTCGCGGTCTCGCCCGTGGCGCCCTGCGCGGGTCCGGAGCATGCCGCGACGGCGAGGAGGACGACTGCGCCGACCGCGGCGAGCGCGGCGGCCGGGCCGCGGCGGTGGTGGGCGCGCATGCGAGTCCTCGACGGTAGGTCCTAGGTCACGCCCCATCGGCGCGCACATAGGCAATCCTAACCATGCCGAGCCTTACCTAACCTCGCCGCCGTTGTGGGAACCCTCACAGATGCGCTGGTCAGCCCTGGTCGAGCGCGAGCAGGTCGTCGACGGTCTCGCGGCGGAGCAGCACGCGGGCCCTCCCGTCGGTCACCGCGACGACCGGCGGGCGGGGCACCTGGTTGTAGTTGGAGGCCATCGAGCGCCCATACGCGCCGGTCGCGGCGACGGCGAGCAGGTCGCCCGCCCGCACGTCGCCCGGGAGCTGGACCTCGTGCACCACGATGTCACCCGACTCGCAGTGCTTGCCGACCACGCGCGCGAGCACGGGCTCGACCTGCGAGACCCGCCCGACGAGCTCCGCGTGGTACTGCGCGCCGTAGAGCGCGGGTCGGATGTTGTCGCTCATCCCGCCGTCCACGGAGACGTACGTGCGCACGCGCCCGTCGTCGATCCGCACGGGCTTGACCGTGCCGACGGTGTAGAGCGTCAGCCCCGCGGGTCCGACGATCGCGCGACCGGGCTCGATCGAGAAGCGCGGCAGCGGCGTGCCGAGGTCCGCGGAGCTGGCCTGCACCGACGCGGCGACGTCCTTCGCGATGCGGTCCGGGTCGAGCGCG
Organism: Cellulomonas rhizosphaerae; assembly: GCF_003470205.1. Taxonomy (GTDB): domain Bacteria; phylum Actinomycetota; class Actinomycetes; order Actinomycetales; family Cellulomonadaceae; genus Cellulomonas; species Cellulomonas rhizosphaerae. Next base: position 18,116 of record NZ_QWKP01000217.1, on the reverse strand, counting down.
ACCTCGCCGGGCAGGTAGGCGATGCCGTAGCCGCCGCCCAGGTCCACCTCGTCGACCAGCACGCCCGTGCGCTCGGCGAGCTCCGCGCGCAGGGTCAGCACCACGCGGGCTGCGACCTCGAAGCCGGACGGGTCGAGGATCTGCGAGCCGATGTGCGAGTGGATGCCGAGCAGGTGCAGCTCGGGCCGCTCGACCGCGCGCCGCAGCGCGGCCATCGCGGGGCTGTCGGCGCCGCCGGCGACCGAGAGCCCGAACTTCTGGTCCTCGTGCGCGGTCGAGATGTACTCGTGCCCGCCCGCGTGCACACCCGTGGTCACGCGGACCATGACGGGCGCAACGAGCCCTCGCGCACCGGCGAGGTCGGCGACCCGCTCGATCTCGACGAGCGAGTCGACGATGATCCGGCCGACGCCCGCCTCGAGCGCGGTGACGATCTCGTCGTCCGACTTGTTGTTGCCGTGCAGCCCGATGTGCGGGCCGGGGACGCCGGCCCGCAGCGCGATGGCGAGCTCGCCACCCGTGGCGGTGTCCACGCGCAGGCCCTCGTCGTGCACCCACCGCGCGACCGCGAGCGACAGGAACGCCTTGCCCGCGTAGTAGACGTCGACGCCCGCGCCGATCTCCGCGAACGCGGCCTCGAACGCGCGACGGTAGCCCGAGGCCCGCGAGCGCAGGTCGGCCTCGTCGAGCACGTAGGCCGGGGTGCCGTGCTGCGCGGCGAGCTCGTGCACGCTCACGCCCGCGACGCGGACGTCGCCCTCGGCCGAGCGGGAGACCCCGCGCGACCAGGGCTCGCCCAGCGTCACATCCGCTCCGGCGCGGACACCCCGAGCAGCGCGAGCCCGTTGGCGAGCACCTGGCGGGTGGCGTCGTTGAGCCACAGGCGCGTGCGGTGCACGTCGCTGACCTCCTCGTCGCCGAACGGCGTGACGCGGCGCTGGTCGTACCACTTGTGGTACGACCCGGCGAGCTCCTCGAGGTAGCGCGCGACGCGGTGCGGCTCGCGCAGGTCCGCCGCCTGCGCGACGATCCGCGGGAGCTCGGCGATCTGGCCCAGGAGCACGGCCTCGCTCGGGTGGTCGAGCAGCGACGCGTCGAACCCGTCCTCGCGGCGCACGCCCGCGTCGCCCGCGTTGCGGCCCACGTTGACCGTGCGCGCGTGCGCGTACTGCACGTAGAACACGGGGTTCTCGTTGGTCGCTTTGGCGAGCAGGTCCAGGTCGAGGTCGATCTGGGAGTCGGCCGACGAGCGCGCCAGGGCGTAGCGGGCGGCGTCGACCCCCACGGCGTCGACGAGGTCCTCCATGGTGACGACCGTGCCGGCGCGCTTGGACATCCGCACGGGCTGGCCGTCCTTGACCAGGTTGACCAGCTGGCCGATGAGCAGCTCGAGGTTGACGTGCGGGGTGTCCCCGAACGCCGCGCACACGGCCATCATGCGGCCGACGTACCCGTGGTGGTCCGCGCCGAGCATGATGAACACGCGGTCGAACCCGCGCTCGCGCTTGTCCAGGTAGTAGGCGATGTCACCCGCGATGTAGGCGGCCTGGCCGTCCGACTTGATGATGACGCGGTCCTTGTCGTCACCGAAGTCGGTGGTCCGCAGCCACGTGGCGCCGTCGGCCTCGAAGATGTGGCCGAGCTCGCGCAGGCGGGCGACCGCGCGGTCCACCGCCCCGGACTCGTGCAGCGAGTCCTCGTGGAAGTAGACGTCGAAGTCGACGCCGAAGTCGTGCAGCGACTCCTTGACCTCGCCGAACATGAGCTCGACGCCGCGCGCCCGGAACGCCTCGGTGGCCTCGTCGTCGGGCAGCGTGCGCGGGTCGGGCTCGCCGGCGGCGATCGCGTCGCCGATGACCTGGTCGGCGATCTCGGTGATGTACTCGCCGCCGTAGCCGTCCTCGGGGGCGGGGCGGCCCTGCGCGCGGGCGACGAGCGAGCGCGCGAAGCGGTCGATCTGCGCGCCGTGGTCGTTGAAGTAGTACTCGCGCGTCACGTCGGCACCGGCCGCCTGCAGCACGCGGGCCAGGCTGTCGCCCACGGCCGCCCAGCGCACGCCGCCGATGTGCAGCGGCCCGGTGGGGTTGGCGGAGACGAACTCGAGGTTGATCCGGACGCCGCTGAGCGTCGCGCCGCGCCCGTAGGCCTCGCCGGACTCGACGACCGAGCGCGCGAGCTCGCCCGCGGCGGCCGCGTCGAGGCGGATGTTGAGGAAGCCCGGGCCGGCGATGTCGACCGACGCGACGCCGTCGACCGCGCCGAGGCGCGAGGCGAGCTCGGTCGCGAACGCACGCGGGTTGGTGCCGGCCTTCTTGGCCAGCTGCAGGGCGACGTTGGTGGCCCAGTCGCCGTGGTCGCGCTGGCGCGGACGCTCGAGGTGGACGGTCGTGGGCACGTCCGCGGCGTCGAGGGCGAAGGTTCCGTCGTCGACGGCCTGCACGAGGGCGGCCGTGATGGCCTGGGCGAGCTGCTCGGGGGTCACCGCACAAGGGTAGGGGATCAGGTCAGCGCGCCCCGGGGGGGCCTCAGACGATGCGGCGGTCGCATTCCCGGACCACGCGCAGCCAGCGGTAGCCGTAGCCGTCGAGCTCGACCTCCGCGCGGCCACGCTCGTCGAGCGCGCACCCGCCGTCCTGCAGCAGGTCCACCAGGCGGACCGTGCCGTCGCAGTCGGCCAGCCGCAGCGGAACTGTCACGGCCTCGGCGCCCAGGTTGTGCAGCGCGACCAACGACCCGTCGTCCCACGTGCTGCGGTGGGCCAGGACGGCGGTGTGCGGCTGGTCGAGGATCTCCGCACGTGTCGTCCAGCCCAGCTCGGGGCACTCGCGGTAGCGCCGCACCAGCAGCTGGACGAACGTGAGGAGCGAGTCGGGGTCGCGGCGCTGGTCGGAGACGTTGACGTGCTCGGGCGCGAAGCCGCCCTCGGTGACCGGCCCGGCCAGCTTGCGCTTCGCCGCCCGGGAGAAGCCGCCGTTCGGCCCCGAGGTCCACTGCATCGGGGTGCGGACCGCCATGCGTCCCTCGGCGGCGAGGTTCTCGCCCATCCCGATCTCCTCGCCGTAGAAGAGCACGGGGGTGCCGGGCAGCGAGAAGAGCAGGGAGTAGACCATCCGGATGCGCCGCGGGTCACCACCGAGCATCGTGGGCAGCCTCCGACGCAGGCCACGGTCGTACAGCTGCATGTCGGGGTCCGGGCCGAAGGCGGCGAACACCTCCTGCTTCTCCTCCTCCGACAGCTTGTCCAGCGTCAGCTCGTCGTGGTTGCGGACGAACGTGGCCCACTGCGCGTCATGCGGGATCTCGGGCCGCTGCGCCAGGGCCGCGGCCATCGGCCGGGCGTCCTGCCGGGCCAGCGCCAGGTAGAGGTTCTGCATCCCGATGAAGTCGAACTGCAGGGTCAGCTCGTCGCTGTCGGCGTCGTCGCCGCCGAAGTACCTCCTCTGCTCCGCGTACGGCAGGTTGACCTCACCCATGAGGATCGCGTCGCCGACCCGGCGGGTGAGGAACGCCCGCAGCTCCTTGAGGAAGTCGTGCTTGTCCTCGCCGGGAGTCTTCGCGGCGTCGGCCAGGAAGAACGGCACGGCGTCCACCCGGAACCCGCTCAGCCCGAGCTCGGCCCAGTAGCCGACGACCTTCGCGATCGCGTCCCTGACCTGCGGGTTGGCGGTGTTGAGGTCCGGCTGCTGGTGGTAGAAGGTGTGCCGGTACCACTCGCCGGTCGCCTCGTCCTTCGTCCAGATGCCGTCCTCCTTGTCCGGGAAGACGACCTTGTCCTTGGTCGACGGAGGCTTGTCCGAGCGCCACACGTAGAAGTCGCGGTACGGGCTGTCCTTGCTCGCGCGGGCGCTGACGAACCACGGGTGCTTCTCCGAGGTGTGGTTCACCACGAGGTCGACGATCACCCGGATCCCGCGGTCCTTGGCCGTGCGGATCACCTCGACGAGGTCGCCCGCGTGACCCAGGCGCGGGTCGACGCCGTAGAAGTCGGCGATGTCGTACCCGTCGTCGAAGTCGGCCGTCGGGTAGAAGGGCATGAGCCACAGGCAGGTGACGCCCAGGTCGGCGAGGTGGTCGATGCGCTGGACGAGGCCCGGCAGGTCGCCGACACCGTCGTCGTTCCAGTCCATGTACGTCTCGACGTCGAGGCAGTAGATGACGGCGTTCTTCCACCACAGGTCACCGGTGTCGTGGATCCTCATGCGTTCACCTGCTTGAGCTGGGGCAGGAGGTGCTCGGCGGCCATGTCGACGAATGCGTCGAGCGTGGCGCTGCGCGGGGTGCTCGTCGGTGCGGCGTCGTCGTGCTTCTCGTCGTCCGGTCCGGGGTCCGTCGCGACCTGGTGGAGGTAGATCGCGTCGAAGCCGATCGCGACGAGCTCGCTCAGTCGGTCGGCGAGACGCGCCGGGTCGTGGTCGACGAGCACGCTGCGGCGCACGGCCTCGTCGCTGACGTCCGCCGCGATCGAGTCGAACGCCTCGGGGGTGTCGAGGTCCCAGGCGGTCGGCGGTCCGTACACCTGGCCGCTCCACTGCTCCCGCGCGAGCTGCAGGGCCGTGGCCTCGTCGGGCGCCCACGACACGTGCACCTGCAGCGCGACCTCGCCGCGGCCGCCCGCCTCGCGGTACTCCTGCACCACCTGCCGGAGGATCTCCGGACTCTGGTTCACCGTGACCAGCCCGTCGGCCCAGTTGGCGTGCGCCCTGGCCGTCGCGGGCGTGACCGCGGGCCCGATGAGCAGCGGCTTCTCGTCGGGCAGCGTCCAGAGCTTGGCGCGGTCCACCGTGACCAGGCCGTCGTGGGTGACCTCCTCCCCGTCGAGCAGCGCGCGGATCACCTCGACGCACTCCCGCAGGCGTGCGTCGCGCTCGGCCTTGGCCGGCCAGCGGGCGCCGGTGATGTGCTCGTTGAGGTTCTCCCCCGACCCCAGCGCCACCCAGAACCGGCCGGGGAACATGGCCCCGAGACTCGCGACCGCCTGCGCGACGACCGCCGGGTGGTAGCGCTGGCCGGGAGCGTTCACGACCCCGAACGGCAGCTGGGTCGTCGCCATCGCCGCGCCGAGCCACGTCCAGGCGTACCCGGAGTGCCCCTGCCGGACCGACCACGGAGCCCAGTGGTCCGAGCACATCGCGGCGTCGAAGCCGGCCTGCTCGGCGCGCTTGGTGGCCGCCAGGAGCGCAGCGGGATGGACCTGCTCGTGCGAGTTGTGGAATCCGACGATGGTCATGGGGACCGGTTCTACCCGGTTCGTCCCCGATGCGCGCGGCGAGCGGCCGGCCGGCGCACGCCGTCACCCGACGGGCGGACCGATCATCGTCGGGCGGCACGCGAACCAGGCGGCCACGAGCAGCACGACGAGGCAGCCGAGCAGCACCGCGATCGGCGCGTGCCAGCCCCCCGTGGCCTCGTAGACGATGCCGATCCCGATCGGCCCGAAGCCCGAGATCACGTACCCGGTGCCCTGCACCATCCCCGAGAGCGCGACCGCGGTCGCGCTCGACGTGCTGCGCAGCCCGATCAGCGCGAGCAGCACGGGGAACGACGACGGGCCGATGCCGAGCAGCACCATCCACACCGCGGTGCCGTGCGCGGGCGTGAACCACAGGCCCGTGTAGCCGATCGCCCAGCACGCGACGAACGCGACGACGAGCGGGTAGGGGTTGCGCATGCGCTGCGCGAGCACCGGTCCGAACAGCGACATCGGCGCCCCGAGCACCGCGAACAGCGCGAGCCAGCGGCCGCCCTCGTCGCTCGGCAGGCCGGCGTCGGCGAGCAGCGTGGGCAGCCACGCGAACCCGACGTAGGTGCCGAGCGAGTTCATGCCGAACATCAGCGCCATCGCCCACGCCTGCCGCGAGCGCCACACCACGCGCACCTCGTCGCCGCCCGCACCGCCCAGCGCCCCTGGCCCGCCGGGCTGCGGCGCCCGGCGCAGGATCGAGCGCAGGTGCGCCCGTGCGGAGGCCGACCGCGCGATGACGAACAGCCACGGCACGGCGGCTGCGAGGCCGACGACGGCCCACACCCCGACGGCCACGCGCCAGCTCGTCGCGCGGGCGAGCGGCAGGGCGAACAGCGGCGGGAGCGCCGTGCTGATCGACAGCGCGACCGAGTACGCGGCCGTCACGGCGCCGATCCGGTCCGGGAAGTACCGCTTGACCAGAGGCGGGAGCAGCACGTTGCCCATGCCCATGCCCGCGAGCGCGATCATCGACCAACCCAGGAAGCCCGGGGCCGACGACGTCAGGGCGCGGGCGACCTCGCCGACCGCGGACAGCAGCAGCGCCGCGACCATCGTCGGCTCGAGCCCGAACCTGCGGGCCAGCGGCGTGGCGAGCGACCCGAACAGCGCGAACGAGATGACCGGGATCGTGCCGAGCAGGCCCACCTCGGCCGCCGTGAGGTCCACGTCGGCGCGAACCAGGTCGAGGATCGGCGAGACCGAGGCGACCGCGATGCGCAGGTTGAGCCCGACCAGGACGATGCCGACGAGGACGACGATCCGCCCGCGCCAGGGCGCGGGCACGGCGGACGGCACGGTTCTCCCGGTTCCGGCACGCGGGAAAGGGAAGATGACCTGGACGGGGTCTGGCGGAGGCCGGACCTGCCGGTGTTGACTGCACCGCATGCCTGGACACGGAGCCTAACCGCGCATGCCCCGACGCACCGGACTCATCGACTCGACCGTCAGCCAGCTCCGCGACCGCATCGCCTCGGGTCAGTGGCCCGTCGGCGCGCGCATCCCGCCCGAGCCCGCGCTCGTCGAGCTGCTCGGCGTGGGGCGCAACACCGTGCGCGAGGCGGTCCAGTCGCTCGTGCACGCGGGGCTGCTCGAGCGTCGGCAGGGATCGGGCACGTACGTGCTGTCCACGTCCGAGCTGGCCGCGTCGATGGGCCGGCAGATCGCCGACGCGCGGCAGCGCGACGTGGTCGAGGTGCGCCGCGCCCTGGAGATCGAGGCCGCCCGGCTCGCCGCCCGACGACGCAACGCGACGGACGCCGCCACACTGCTCGACCAGCGCGACGAGCGCTCCGCGGCCTACGTCGCCGCCGACCTGGAGTCGATGGTCGCGACCGACCTGGCGCTGCACCGCACGATCGTCCGCACGGCCGCCAACCCCGTGCTCCTGTCGCTGTACGAGAACCTGCTGGACGCCATCGGCGAGAACATCCGGTTCAACTTCGTCACCGACGTCCACGGGCACGACTCGCACGACGCGCTCGTCGACGCGATCGTGGCCGGGGACAGCGATCGCGCGGCGGCCGAGACCTCCCGATACCTGTCCGCGCTGCTGGGCGAGCAGCGTTCGGCTGGTAATGTCGTCGCCGCACCGCACGCCGGTGCCCCGCGCCCGTAGCTCAGTGGATAGAGCGTCTGCCTCCGGAGCAGAAGGTCGAAGGTTCGAATCCTTTCGGGCGCACAGCAGAAGGCCGCATCGACGCGATGCGGCCTTCTTCGTTCCTCGCGTGCCGTCGAGTGGTGGGCCACGCACGCCCGGCGAGCCCGTCCCGCGTGGCAGGCACCGTTCGGCCGGGTACCCAGGGCGGTCGGGTGCGCACAGGCCGGTCGTGAGCGCGCACGGTTGAATGGGGCGTCCCACCGCCACCCGACGAAAGGACCGACGTGCACCACGTCGAGGTCTTCATCCTGGTCGCCGGGGCCGTGCTGGTCACGGCCGCGTGCCGCCGCCGCGGCTGGCCCGCGCCGCTCGTCGTGGTCGGTGCAGCGATCGGCGTCTCGTTCCTGCCGTTCATCCCGCGGTTCGAGGTCGACTCCGAGCTGCTGCTCGAGTTCGTGCTGCCGCCGCTGCTGTACTCGGCGGCCCTGTCGTCGTCGTACCGCGACTTCCGGGCGTCGCTGAACTCGATCACCCGCCTCGGCGTGGGGCTCGTGCTCGTCAGCGCGCTGGCCGTCGCGGCGGTGTTCTGGTGGCTCGAGCCCGCGGCGCCGTTCGCCGTCGCGCTCGTGCTCGGCGCCGTGGTCGCGCCGCCGGACGCGGTGGCCGCGTCGGCCGTCGGACGCCGGCTCGGCCTCCCCCGGCGGGTGATGACCCTGCTGTCCGGAGAGTCGCTGATCAACGACGCGACGTCGCTGACCCTCTACAAGGTCGCGCTCGCGGGGGTGGCGACGGGCGCGTGGGCGTTGGGCGACGGGCTCGCGACGTTCGGCATCGCGGTGGTCGTCGGCGTGGCCGTGGGGCTCGGGCTCGGCTGGGTCGTGCACCGCGTGCGCACGCACCTCGACGACCCCGTCGTCGCCTCGGCCATCGGGCTGATGACGCCGTTCGCCGCGTACTGGGCCGCGGAGGAGCTGCTGGGCTCGGGCGTGCTGGCCGTCGTCACCGCGGGCCTCTACCTGGGCCACACCTCGCCGCGCGCGGGCTACGCGACGCGGCTCTACGAGGGTCCGCTGTGGTCGACGCTCGACATCATCCTGGAGTCGTTCACGTTCGCGTTGATCGGCCTGCAGCTGCCGTGGGTCGTGCGCGACGTCATCGAGTCCGACCAAGGGCTCGCGCACGGGATCGTGCTCTCGGTCGCCGTGCTCGCCACGGCCGTGCTGATCCGGCCCCTGTACGTGTTCAGCACCGCGAAGTTCGACCACCTCCGCATGCGCGGGTCGCACCGGCCCGAGCACGACTCCCTGTCGGCGAGGGAGTCCGCCGTCGTCTCCTGGGCGGGCATGCGGGGGGTCGTGACGCTCGCGGCCGCGGCCGCGATCCCCGCGACCATCGACGGCGAGCCCTTCACCGACCGCGCGACGATCCAGCTCGCGGCCTACACCGTCGCGATCGGCACGCTCCTGCTGCAGGGCCTGACGCTGCCGTGGGTCATCACCCGGCTCAAGGTCGGGTCCGGCTCGGAGATCGCCGACGACGCGGCGCAGGAGGCGGCGATGCGGGTCGCGACCGCCGACGCGGTGCAGCGGGTCCTCGAGGACCAGCGGCCGGAGTGGACCGCGATCATGGGCGAGGAGAGGGCCGAGAAGGCGATCAGCCGGCTGTCGACGATATGGCGCGGCCGGGCAGCCGCGGCAGCGGTGATGCTGGACCCCGAGAACGCGGACGACCACCTGCCCGACGACATGGACGCGGCCGAGAGCGTGCACGGCCTCGGCCCCGCGGGGCGGCCCGCGACCGGGCAGCTGCCCGGCGTCGAGGAGGCGAGCCGCGCGCAGCGGCTACGGCGCGACATCGTCGCAGCCCAGCGCGGTGTGCTCATGGAGCGGCGGGACGCGGGCGAGCTCGACGAGACGGTCATGCGGCGCATGCTGCGCGAGCTCGACCTGGAGGACGAGTCGCTCTCGTCGTCCTGGGTGGAGCGCATCGAGGGCTGATCGGGACCTTCGCCCCACGGCGTGAGGTCCTGGGATGAATAGCGTGAAGGAGTCGTCGAGAACGAGCCTCCAGCGCCCGTCGAGACGGCCTCTGACCACCTCGACTTCGGGAGCCACGGTGAGCACCACCGGCACGTCGTCCAGCACCACCACCACCTCGCGCAAGACGCGTGACGTCGCCCCCGTGGTCTCCACGGCCGACGCCATCGACCAGCTGGTCGCGAACGCCACCAAGGCGCTCGCCGAGTACGCCCGCTTCACGCAGGAGGACGTCGACCAGCTCGTCAAGAAGGGGTCGGTCGCGGCGCTCGACCAGCACGGCGTGCTCGCGCAGCTCGCGGTCGCCGAGACCGGCCGCGGCGTGTTCGAGGACAAGGCCGTGAAGAACATCTTCGCGTGCGAGCACGTGACGAACTCGATGGCCAACCTCAAGACGGTCGGCGTCATCCACCGCGACGAGCTCAACGGCATCACGGAGATCGCCGAGCCCGTCGGCGTCATCTGCGGCGTCACGCCGGTCACCAACCCGACGTCGACCGCGATCTTCAAGTCGCTGATCTCGCTCAAGACCCGCAACCCGATCATCTTCGCGTTCCACCCGAGCGCGCAGGCCTCCTCGGTCGCCGCGGCCCGCGTGGTCCGCGACGCGGCCGTCGCCGCCGGCGCACCCGAGCACTGCATCCAGTGGGTCGAGTCGCCCTCGATCGAAGCGACCAACGCGCTGATGAACCACCCCGGCGTCTCGATGATCCTGGCCACCGGCGGCAACGCGATGGTCCGGGCCGCCTACTCGTGCGGCAAGCCCGCGCTCGGCGTCGGGGCGGGCAACGTCCCCGCGTACATCGAGAAGACGGCCAAGCTCAAGCGCGCGGTCAACGACGTGGTGCTGTCCAAGGCGTTCGACAACGGCATGATCTGCGCGTCCGAGCAGGCCGTGATCCTGGACGACGAGATCTACGACGCCGCCATGGCGGAGTTCGCGATCCTGCACGCGTACCGCGCCACCCCCGCGGAGAAGACCCAGCTCGAGAAGTTCATCTTCGGCGTCGAGGCCGGCTCGGAGAACTGCGCGGGAGCCAAGCTCAACGCGAGCGTCGTCGGCCAGACGCCGCAGTGGATCGCCGAGAAGGCCGGCTTCAGCGTCCCCGCCGACACCTCGATCATCCTCGCCGAGGTCTCCGGCGTCGGCCCCGACGAGCCGCTGACGCGCGAGAAGCTCGCGCCGGTGCTCGCGGTGCTGCGCGCGACGACCACCGAGCAGGGCATCACGCTCGCCGAGCAGATGGTGGAGTTCGACGGCCTGGGCCACTCGGCCGCGATCCACACGCGCGACCACGCGCTGACCGAGCGGTTCGGCAGCCGGGTCAAGGCGATCCGCGTCATCGAGAACGCACCGAGCTCGCTCGGCGGCATCGGCGACATCTACAACGCCTTCATCCCCTCCCTGACGCTGGGCTGCGGCTCGTACGGCCACAACTCCGTCTCCAACAACGTCTCGGCGGTGAACCTCATCAACATCAAGCGCGTCGGCCGCCGCAACAACAACCTGCAGTGGTTCAAGGTCCCGGCCAAGACGTACTTCGAGCGCAACGCGATCCGCTACCTCGCGGACATGCCCGACGTGCAGCGCGTCACGATCGTCACCGACGCGACCATGACCACCCTCGGCTTCGTCGACAAGATCATCGACGTGCTCAACCGGCGGGGCGAGAAGGTCGCGCTGCAGATCATCGACCAGGTCGAGCCCGAGCCGTCCGTGCGCACCGTCCAGGCGGGTGCCGCGCAGATGCGTCACTTCCGGCCCGACACGATCATCGCGCTGGGCGGCGGCTCGCCCATGGACGCCGCGAAGGTCATGTGGCTGCTGTACGAGCACCCGGAGATCAACTTCTCCGACCTCAAGCAGAAGTTCTTCGACGTCCGCAAGCGCGCGTTCAAGTTCCCGGTGCTGGGCGAGCTCGCACAGCTCGTCTGCATCCCGACGACGTCCGGCACGGGCGCCGAGGTCACGCCGTTCGCTGTCATCTCCGACCCCGACGCGGGCAAGAAGTACCCGCTGGCCGACTACGCGCTGACCCCGTCGGTCGCGATCATCGACCCGGTGCTCACGTCCAAGATGCCGGCCTCGCTCGCGGCGGACTCGGGCTTCGACGCCCTGACGCACGCGACCGAGGCGTACGTCAGCGTTTACGCGAACGACTTCACCGACGGCATGGCCCTGCAGGCCATCCGCCTCATCTTCGACAACCTCGCGGTCTCGGTGAACGGATCGCCCGACGATCCCGCCACCACGGACGCGCGCGAGAAGATGCACAACGCCGGGACGATCGCGGGCATGGCGTTCGGCAACTCGTTCCTCGGCATCGTGCACGCGATGGCGCACGTCGTCGGCTCGACGTACCACCTGGTGCACGGCCGGACCAACGCGACGCTGCTCCCCCACGTGATCCGCTACAACGGCACGGTCCCGACCAAGCTCACGAGCTGGCCGAAGTACGAGCACTACGTGGCCCCGGAGCGGTTCCAGCAGATCGCCGCGATGCTCGGCCTCCCGGCCGAGACGCCGGCGCAGGGCGTCGAGTCCTACGCGCTGGCCGTCGAGGCGCTGCGGGCCAAGGTCGGCATCCCGTCCTCGTTCCAGGCGCAGGGAGTCGCCGAGCAGGAGTTCCTCTCCCGGCTCGACGAGGTCGCGATGGGCGCCTACGAGGACCAGTGCGCACCCGCCAACCCGCGGATGCCGATGATCGACGACATGAAGGCCCTCCTGACCGCGGCCTACTACGGAACGTCGCTGGAGGACGTCCGTAGCCGCGAGCGCGCGCACGCCGAGGACTGACCACCTCCCGGCGGCGCCCGCCCTCCCTTCCGCGGCGCGCCGCCCGTGCCCGCGTCGACGCCCCGTCTGGTTCCCCGACCAGGCGGGGCGTCGGTTTGCCCTGGGACGGCCGATGCCGCACCGTGGTGTCCCTCGAACCCCCTGGAGGTCCGCCGTGCCCCGATCGCCCCGCCTGCTCGCCCTCGCCGTCACCGTCCCCCTCGCCGCCGCGCTCACGCTCGCGGGCTGCTCGGACGGCGACATCGACAAGGCGGCCGACCAGGCCAAGGACGTCGCCGCGAGCGCGCGTGCCACCGTGGACCGGATCAAGGAGAACGCCGCGAAGGCCAACGTCGCCGCCGACGAGGCCCGCGCCAAGCTCGACGAGGTGCACAGCACCCTCTCCGGCGCCGACGAGACGTCGAAGAAGGCCCTCGCCGACGCGGACGCCGCCGTCAAGGACGCCCGGGCCGCGCTCGACGAGGCCAAGGGCAAGGCACAGGCCGACGCGGACGAGATCCTCTTCGCCGCGCAGTCCAAGGTCAGTGACGCGCAGATCGAGCTCGACGAGGCCAAGAAGAAGGCGCAGGGAGCCGTCGCCGACGACCTGGACGCGCTCTCGGCCGCGCTGATCAAGCTCCAGTCGTCGTTGGACGGCGCGCAGAGCTAGGTTCACGTTTCTCGCACGCTCGCTTTCTTGCACGGCAGACGGGTGAATTCCACGCTCGTCGGCGCGGGACGTTGTACCTGAGGCGCCACGTGCCGATCTTGGAGGTATGGCCGCTCGCCGAGAGATCCGTCGCCACCACCCCGTGGAGTGGTGGGTCGTGGGCGCGTTCCTCTCCGTCGGGCTGATCGTCGTCGCCGGCCTGGCCGCGGCCACCGGGATGTACTGAAGCCCCTAGCCTCAGGGCATGACCTCTCGTTGGCGTGACGTCGCTGCCGCGACCGGGCTGCTCGGCTCCGACGGCTCGGTGCGCGCCACGGTCTTCGCCGAGATGAGCGCGCTGGCCGCGCGCACGGGCGCGATCAACCTGGGCCAGGGCTTCCCCGACGTCGACGGGCCGGCATCCGTCGCACAGGCCGCGTCGGACGCGATCGCCGCAGGCGCCAACCAGTACCCGCCCGGGCCGGGCATCCCCGAGCTGCGCCGCGCGATCGCCGACCATCAGCGCCGGCACTACGGCCTCTATCCCGACCCCGACCGCGAGGTGCTCGTCACGACGGGCGCGACCGAGGCGCTGGCCGCCGCGGTCCTGGCGCTTGTCGGCCCGGGAGACGAGGTGCTGACCCTCGAGCCGTTCTACGACTCCTACGCCGCGGTGATCGCGATGGCCGGCGCGGTCCACACGACCGCGGCCCTGCGCGCGACGCCCGACGGCTTCCGCCTCGACGAGGCCGCGCTGGCCGCCGCGTTCAGCGACCGGACCCGGGTCGTCCTGCTCAACACCCCGCACAACCCCACGGGCACGGTGCTGACGCGCGACGAGCTCGCCGTGGTCGCGCGATTCGCCCAGCAGCACGACGCGATCGTGCTCACCGACGAGGTCTACGAGCACCTGACGCTGGCCGGTGCCGCCGGACGTCCCGAGCACGTGCCGATCGCGACCCTGCCGGGCATGGCGGAGCGCACGCTGACGGTCTCGTCGGCGGGCAAGACGCTGTCGTTCACCGGCTGGAAGGTCGGCTGGGTCAGCGGGCCCGAGCACCTCGTGACCGCGGTGCGGACCGTCAAGCAGTTCCTCACGTACGTCTCCGGCGCCCCCTTCCAGCCGGCCGTCGCGTTCGCGCTCGGCGACCCGGGCGTCGCGGCGTGGGTCGACGAGCTCGCGGCGTCGCTCGCGTCACGGCGGGACCTGCTGTGCGACGGGCTCACCGCGGCCGGATTCGCCGTCGTGCGCCCGCAGGGCACCTACTTCGTGCTCGCCGACGCGGCGGGGCTCGGGTACGCGGACGGTGCCGCGCTGTGCCGGGACCTGCCGGCGCTGGCCGGCGTGGTGGGGGTGCCGGTGACGGCGTTCACGCACGACGGCTCGTCGGCCGACCGGGAGCTGCGGTCCTGGGTGCGGTTCACGTTCGTCAAGCGCGAGAGCGTGCTGCGCGAGGCCGTCGAGCGGCTCGCCGCGCTGCGGACCTAGCCGCCGACGCCGCTCCACGCGCCGCCGCGGCGGTAGGCCGGCGTGGCCAGGGCGAGCACGAGCAGCGCCGCCGTGGCCGCGCCGACCATGACGGCCGCCATCGCGACGGCGTCGCCGCCGAGCAGGCCGCTGAGCGGGCTGATGAGGCCGCCGATCGCCGCACCGGTCGCGCCGGTGAACGCCGCCGCCGTGCCCGCGATCTCGCCGTGGCGGGACAGGGCGATCGCCGAGGCGTTGGGCGGCGCGAAGTTCACCATCGCGAGGATGAGCCAGAGCATGACGAGCAGCGCGGGCAGGCCACCGGCACCCGTGATCGCGAGCGCCAGCAGGCCGAGCGTGAGCGCGAGCGAGACCGGCAGCACCACGCGCACGATGCGGATGGGCGAGACGCGCTTGACCAGCACGGCGTTGATCTGGGCGCCGCCGACGAGGCCGATGCCGTTGATCGCGAACAGCAGCGAGAACTGGTGCGCGGTCAGGCCGTAGCCCTCCATCAGCACGAATGGGGAGCCGACGACGTAGCTCATGAGGATCGCGGTGCCCAGGCCGGGCATGAGGGCGAGCGCGACGAAGTGCCGGTCGCGCAGCAGCGTCGCGTAGCCGCGGGCCGCGGTGCGCAGGCCGCCGTCGCGTCTCCGCGCGGCGGGAAGCGTCTCCGGCAGGCGCCGCCAGACGACGAGCCACAGGACGACCCCGAACACGCCGAGCGCCAAGAACACCGACCGCCAGCCCCACTCGCCGGCGATCAGCCCACCCACCGAGGGCGCGAACAGCGGCGCGATGCCGATGACGAGCATGAGCCGCGAGATCAGCCCGGACGCGTCCGCGCCGACGAACCGGTCGCGGATGACCGCCATCGCCACCACGGTCGCGGCGGCGTTGAAGAAGCCCTGCATCACGCGCAGCGCGATGAGGGTCTCGATGGTCGGAGCGACCGCGCACAGGATCGAGGTCAGCACGTGCAGCGCGACACCGATCAGCACCGGGCGACGCCGGCCGAACCGGTCGGACAGCGGGCCGATGACGAGCTGGCCGACCGCGCCGCCGATCATCATCGCGGTCATCGTCAGCTGCGCCGCGGTCGCGGACGTGTGCAGGTCCTGGGCGACCTCGGGCAGCGACGGGAGGTAGATGTCGTTCGAGATGGCCGGCAGCGCGCACATCATGCCGAGGAGCAGGACGTACTTCGCGTTGGGGCGGAACACCGGGGTCGCCTCGGCCGTCGCGGCGCGTACCGCGACCTGCTCGGGGTGGCTGCGCACGGTCATCGCCGTCCATCGTCGCACCGACCAGCCGTCAGGACGAATCGATTCGACTAGACGTTCGCCACATGTGTCGGCGGTGGGTGCGAGGCTGGTCACATGTGCGGTCGCTACGCCTCCTTCCGTGAGGACCAGGCCCTGGCCGACGAGTTCGCGATCGCGACCGTCGCCGACGACGTGCGCCTGCTCCCGCCCTCCTGGAACGTCGCCCCCACCGACGGCGTCCGGATGGTCGTCGAGCGTGCGGACAAGGAGACCGGGGAGATCACCCGGCAGCTGCGGGTGGCCCGCTGGGGGCTCGTGCCCTCGTGGGCCAAGGACCCGAGCGTCGGCAACCGGATGATCAACGCGCGCGTCGAGACGCTGACGGAGAAGCCCGCGTTCAAGCGCCCGTTCGGCACGCGGCGCGCGCTGTTGCCTGCCGACGGCTACTTCGAGTGGCAGAAGCCCGCCGAGGGCGCGACCACCAAGCGCAAGCAGCCGTTCTACCTGCACCCGGGCGACGGCTCGACGGTCGCGCTGGCCGGGCTCTACGAGTTCTGGAAGGACCCGAACAAGGCCGACGACGACCCCGAGCGCTGGCTCGTGAGCACCACGATCATCACGCGCCCGGCCCGCCCGGACCTGGCCCACATCCACGACCGGCAGCCGCTCATGCTGCGCCGCGCGGACTGGGACGCGTGGCTCGACCCGGCGGTCGGCCTGGACGGCGCACGGGCGCTGCTCGAGTCCACGCCGCCGGAGATCGTCGCGACGCCGGTGTCCACGCAGGTCAACGCAGTGGCGAACAACGGGCCGCAGCTGGTCGAGCCCGAGGTCTAGGGGCTCAGACCCCCGAGCTCAGCCGCACGGGCTGCACCAGACCGAGGCCGTGCAGCTCGACGGGCTCGAGGTGCTCGAGCACCAGGCCGGGGTCGCCGGCGAGGACGCGGGCCGTCTCGGTGTCGACGAGCACCGTGCTCGGCTCGGCGATGTCGGTGAGGCGGGCGGCGAGGTTGACCGTCGGGCCGAACACGTCGCCGAACCGCGACAGGACCCGCCCCCACACGAGCCCGACGCGCACGGGGGTGACGCCGCGCGCGCCGTCGGCCAGCCCCGCGAGCCGGACCACGTCGCTGTCGAGCTCGCGGCCGAGCGCGTCGGCCAGGCCGATCGCGACCCGGGCTCCGGTGGCCGCGTCGTCGGCGACGAACAGCACGGCATCGCCAATCGTCTTGACGACCCGGCCGCCCGCCGCCGTCACCACGTCCCGGGCCGCGGTCTCGAAGCGCTGCACGAACTGCGAGAGGTCGGTCGAGCCGAGCCCCGCGGTACGCCGCGTGAAGGAGACCATGTCCGCGAACCCGACCGCCCGGGCCAGCGGGAGCGCGGTGCGGTCCGGGCCGGGGTCGCCGAGCTCGGCGAACTCCGCCGCGTACCGGCCGGCGATCGCCGCGAGCTGGCGGCGGTAGGAGTGCAGGAGCTGGGCCTCGAGGATGGGGGCCAGCTCCGCGAGCCGGTCGAGGACCAGCAGGCGGGCCGTGGCGTCGTCGAGCTCGTACCGCGTGGACATGTCCTCGACCAGCGCCTCGACCTGCCACAGCGCGAGGCGGTCCGAGGTGTGGCCCAGCGCTCGGGTCAGCGTGATGACCGTGCGCAGGTCGAGGCCGCTGTCGCGGACCAGGCCGACCGCGCGGTCCACGGCCTGCGCGTCGCTCTCGGTGTACACGTCGTCGTCGGCGTCCGCGTGCGGCAGGCCGAGCGTGCTCCAGAAGCCGCGGACCACGTCCAGGCCGATGTCGGCGCGGTCGGCGAGGTCCTGCGCGGAGTGGGTGCGAGGGCCGCCCAGCAGCGCGGCGTCGATCTCCTCGACGGTGGACTCGACGGCTGCGCGCTCGGCGGCGTCGTGGGGGGTCGTGGGACCTTCGTCGGGCACGGGACGAGGGTAGTTCACCCCAGGTCTCGAACGTGGTGCACGTCACCCGCGAGCACGCGGTGCGTCGCACCGGCGGCGTCGACGACGAGCAGGGCACCGTGCTCGTCGAGCCCGGTCGCCTCGCCGTCGATCTCGGAGCCGCCCGGCAGGCTCACGCGCACCTGGGTGCCGATCGTGCGGCAGACCGCGGCGACGTCGTCGGCCAGGCCGGCAGCGACCGCGTCGCCGTCGGCGTCGCGCCACCGCTCCGCGATGTCCGCGAGCGCGCTGACCAGGGCGACGAAGACGCCCTCGCGGTCCACGTGCTGCGCGCCCGCGAGCGCGAGCGACGACGCCGAGGGGACGGGCAGCTCGTCGGCCGTCTGCGACACGTTGAGGCCGATGCCGACCACCACGGCGATCCCGTCGGGCGTGGGCACGGCCTGGGCGAGGATGCCGCCGACCTTGCGCACAGGCCCCCAGCCCTCGATCGCGTCGTCGGCCGGGACCAGCAGGTCGTTGGGCCACTTGAGGACCGCGGGGACCCCCGCGGTCGCGCGGATCGCGGTCACGGCACCGAGGCCCGCGAGCAGCGGCAGCCAGGCCAGCCGCTCGGCAGGGACCTGTGGGCGGACGACGAACGAGCACGTGAGCGAGGTCCCGGCGGGGG
>NZ_QWKP01000216.1 GCF_003470205.1 Cellulomonas rhizosphaerae | reverse complement strand
GGCTCCCGCCCGGTCCGCTCCCACTCCGTTGCTGGGTGCGCGTGGGTGTGCGGCACGCCGCGCAGGATGCGGCGTGCCGCACACCCACCGGCTCACCGCCACGCATCTGCGCAGAAGCGTGGGCAGCCGCGCCGATGGATGCAGGGGTGGTTGCACGGCACGCCGTGCGCGGGGACTGCCGCGCACGGCGTGTCGTTCAACGAAGGCTGCAACCACGGTGGAGCGGGCTACGGCTGGGCCGGAGGCTGGCCGCCGTCGCCGGGCTGGCCACCGTCACCACCGCGGCCGCCGCCGCGGCCGCCTCCGCCCATCCCGCCGCCCATGCCCTCCTGGGCCTCGCCGGCGGTGCCGGTCCCCGCGGAGGTCGCCCCTGAGGCCGAGCCGTCGTGGGTCAGGCCGCCCACCGTGTCCGTCCCCGCCCCCGCAGAGCCGCCGACGCTCGCGGTGTAGGCGGCGCCGGAGACCACGTCGGGCGAGGAGTAGACCACCGACGCGTACTGCTTGGTGGCCGTGAACGAGGCGAGCACGGTGCC
Source organism: Cellulomonas rhizosphaerae (assembly GCF_003470205.1). Taxonomy (GTDB): domain Bacteria; phylum Actinomycetota; class Actinomycetes; order Actinomycetales; family Cellulomonadaceae; genus Cellulomonas; species Cellulomonas rhizosphaerae. Next base: position 71,146 of record NZ_QWKP01000216.1, on the reverse strand, counting down.
GTCGGCGTCGAGGACGTGGACCACGCCCGGCTGCTGCGCCGCGGAGAGCGTGATGCCGACGAACGACTGCGAGGAGTCCGCGGACGGGGTCTGCGCCATGCCCGACGAGCCCACCGCGAGCAGCTCGCCGCCCGAGATCTCGAACGTGCCGTTGTAGTCGAGCGCGCCGTTGCCGTCGTTCGTCGGCCCGGACACGACGACCGTGCCGCCGCTCATCGTGATGGACCCGTTGGAGTCGAGCCCGTCGCCCTCGGCGTCGACCACGAGCGCGCCGCCGGTGATGGTCAGCAGCACGTCGGCATCGGCCGACATCTCCCCGCCGCCCCCGGCCGCCGCCGTGTCATCCGCGGAGCCCGCGGATGCGTTGACCCCGTCGTCGCTCGTCGTGACCGAGGTCGACCCGCCGGACACGGTGATGAGCGGCGCCTCGAGCCCCTCGTTCGCCGTCGGGACGTCGACCGTGCCGCCTGAGATCTGCAGCGCGCCGTCGGCGTGGATGCCGTCGTCACCCGTCGCCAGGGTGACGATGCCGTCGGTGATCGACGCGACGCCGCCCGAGTGGATCGCGTCGTCGGCCGCATCCGCGGAGACGGTGCCGCCGCCGATGACGACCACGGCGTCCGCGACGATCCCCTTGGGCGAGGCGTCGTCGGCCACGGCCGTCTCGTGCCCGCCACCCGTGGTGATCGTGAGCGTGCCGCCCGCGACGACCGCGTCGGTCGCGGCGGAGAGCCCGTCGTCGCCCGCGGTGAGCGTCACGTCGCCGTCCGCGACCTCGATGTAGCCGAGCGCGGTGTCGTCGGCGTTGTCGGACTTGAGGGCGTCGCCCCCGGCGGTGACCGCGAGCGTGCCGCCGTTCACCACGAGGTAGTCCTTGCCGCGGATGCCGTCGTCGGCCGCGGTCACCGTGATCGTGCCCGACTCGATGACGAGGCCGTCCTTCGAGGTGATCCCGTCGTTGGCGTTGCCCTCGACGTCGAGCGTGCCGGTCCCGGTGATCGTCAGGTCCGCGCTGCTGAACAGGGCCGCGTTGGGCTCGTCGGTCTCGGCGTCGGGGTACACGTACTCGGCGGCGTCCGACAGGTGGTTCGTCGACCCGGCCGCCAGCTCGACGACGACGTCGCCCGCGTCGGTGACCCGCAGCGGAGACGTGGTCGACCTCGACACGTCGGCGCCGTCGAGGATCAGGTGAACGGTGCCGTCGTCGGGGCTGTCGACGACGATCGAGCCGTCGGTCAGCGTGCCGCTGATCCGGTACGTGCCGGCCGCCGTGATGGTCACGACCGACCCGTCGGCGCTCGCGCCGTCCCCGGACACCGTCGCGGAGGTCCCGGACAGCGCGACCGTGGTCTCCGACGAGGCGGACTCCCCGGCGGTGCGCGGAGCGGTGTTCTCCGCCATGACGGACGCGACGGTGACGTCGGCGTCGGACGAGGTCGCTGTGGTCGTCGTGGTCGACGTCGTGCCGGAGTCGGTGGTGCCGGTCGCGGCCGGGTCGGCCGAGCAGCCGGCCAGCAGGGCGGCGACCAGCGCGACCGGTGCGATCACGCGTGCAGTGAGGCGTCTCATGGTGGTGCTCCGTTCAGTCAGCCCACGTGCCGGTCGAGGACGCGGCGCCATGGGGTCGAGGGCAGTTCGGGGTGCAGGACGGCCATGCCGGTGCCGTACTTGGAGATGCGGACGGGTCGGTGCCCGTGCCGCCACAGCAGCCGGTCGGTCGACGAGGGCGTCGAGCCGGTCTTGGTCTCGACGACGGCCAGCCCGACGAGCGCGCGTTCGCGGCCGGTCGCGGCGTCGGTCCACACCAGGTCGGTGTCGATCGTCGTGCGGCTGTCGGGGCCGGGCGTCGCGGAGGGGACGTGCAGCGTCACGCGGTCGTACGAGCTGAGCAGCGTCGGACCCATCGGGCCGTCGAGGCCGCCGATCCGGGCGTCGTCGAGCGCGTCGCTCGTGAACCGCAAAGCCGGGTCGTCGAGCTCGGTCCGGCCAGCCGCCTCGTGCGGGAGTCGGGTCTTGACGGTCGCGCCGCGCGGGCCGCGCGTCTTGACCTCGACCCAGCACACGTCGGAGTCGACGTAGGTGCGTGTGCGGACCTTGAACCGGTTGCGCCGACGACGGGCCGCGCCGAGGTAGCTCGTCAGGCCGGGGGTGTCGAAGTAGACCGACTCGTAGGCGAACACCCGCTCGCCGTCGATCTCGAGCGTGCGGACCGCGGGGTCGAGCGCGTCGAGGAGCACCGGCAGCGCGCTCGTCGGGACCAGGTACTTGCGGTCGATGCGGGTCTGCAGCGAGGCCGAGGCCTCGAGCTCGCCGAGCGTGATCGGGGCGAGGTCGGCGAGCACGGTCACCGGGTCACCTGCTCCCACGCGGCGGACTCCGCGGCGACCTGCGCCGGGCGGCCGGACTCGTAGCGGACCGTGACCGTGGTCGTGTCGTTCACCAGGTCGAGCCGCTGCACGGACACCTGGTGCACGTGGCACCCGAGCAGCCGCTCGAGGTGCGCCACGAGGGCGACCTCGTCGACGATCGCCCGGTCGACGACCATCGTCTGCTGCCGGTAGCGCGACATGAGGCGCGGGCTGTCGGCCAGCGCGAGGACCAGCACGACGAGCACCATGAGGCCGATGCTCATCGCGAGCGGCGCGACGCCGAGCCCGCCGATCAGGCCCAGGGCCAGCGCCGCGAAGTAGTAGGCCACCTCGTGCTGCGTCAGCTCCGTGGAGCGCAGGCGGATGATCGACAGGACGCCGAACAGGCCGAGCCCGAGACCCGCGCCCACGGTGCTCTGCGCGAGCACGCCGGCCACGGCCAGGACACCGACGTTGACGCCGAGGTAGGCGACCACGAGGTCGCGGCGACGGTGGCGCGGCAGGTAGACCGCGAAGGTCAGGATGCTGATCGCCACCAGGTCGGCGGCGTAGAGGACGTACGGGGACATGGGGGGACCCTTTCGACGGAAGTTCTCGTTGGTTGCTATTCAGTCGGTCGACGCTGAGCGGTCGCTGTGCGCCCGCTGAGCCAGGGGTACGGATGTCGGCGCCGCACGGCCGGCGAACACGGCGGTGCGCTGGACCTGGAAGCCGACGACGAACAGCGCGAGGTCGGTGACGACCTTCGCGACGAGGAGCGAAATACCGGCCGCAGTGAGCGTCCAGAGCGAGCCGTACCCGGCCGCCATGAGCACGGCCGCGAGCAGCCAGTACGCGACCGCCTCGCGTCGGACCGGGTGCCGCGTCCGCCGGCGGAACACCCAGAAACGGTTCACGACGAAGTTCACGGCCGAGCTGACGACGCGCGCACCCAGCACCGAGACGAGCAGCGATCCCGTCGCCGTCATCAGCAGGACGAGCGCCGCGGCGTCGACCACGAACGCGAGCAGCGACGAGGCCGTGAAGCGCAGCAGGGGCGCGTAGATCCGCGCCGAGTCGACCAGCGGCCGGAAGTGCGAGGAGGAGTTCCCGTCGAGGTAGACGGTCGCGATCGTGACCTCCTCGACGGGCAGCCCCTCCTGTGCGGCCCGGAGCAGCACCACGAGCTCGTACTCGAACCGCTCCCCGCGCACGCCCAGCAGCCACGGCAGCATGTGCGCCGGGTAGGCACGCAAGCCGGTCTGGGTGTCCTGCACGGCGCACCCGGTCCCGGCGCGGAACGCCAGCCGCGTGCACGCGTTGCCGAACCTGCTGCGCAGCGGCACGTCGCCGGTGAGCTGCCGAGCACCGAGCACGACCGCGGTGCCGCCGGCTCGCGCGTGCTCGGCGACCGCGAGGATGTCGGCCGGCGTGTGCTGGCCGTCGCAGTCCGCGCAGACCACGCCGTGCCCGGGGAACGCGCGGGCCACGTGCTCGAAGCCCGTCTTGAGCGCGCGGCCCTTGCCGCGGTTGGTCGCGTGGGTCAGCACCGTGGCGCCCTCGTCGGCCGCGGCAGCGAACACCGCGGCGTACGCCGGCCCGCTCCCGTCGTCGACGACCACCACCGGGCGACCGCGCAGGGCCCGCACCAACGCTACGAGCCGCTCGTCGGGCTCGAAGGCCGGGACCAGGACGATCACGACGACACCGCGGACGAGAGCCCGCCGACGTAGAGGATGTCCGAGGTCCCGCGCTCCTGGCCCTTGCCGAGCGGGTCGTTCACGAGCTCGCCGTCGAACACCATCGTCGAGGAGCCGCCCCCGTCGATGTTGTAGGCGGTCGTCGCGCCCAGGCCCTGCATGATCTCGGCGAGGCCGGTCATCGTGACGCCCGCGCTGTAGCCCGTGCTGCGGCCGTCGACGACGACGAACACGAGGTGGTTGTCGTCGATCACGCCGACGGCGGTGCGCGGCTGCTCGCCCTGGATCGAGTGGTTGCCGAAGTTGGTGTCGACCTCGACGTCGTCGATCCCGGCGGCGATCTGGCCGTCGTCGAGCAGCGAGGGGCCGAAGCTCAGCGTGTTCCACACGCCCGCGTCGAGGAGCTCCTGGGCTGTCGTCGACGTCTCGTCGTACACCTCGACGTGCCCGTCGCGGTAGAACGCCAGGCCCTCGCGGGCGCCCTCGTCGCGGAACACCACGCCGTTGCGGATGACGATGCCGGTGTCGCGGAAGCCGTAGTAGTCGCCGTTGATCGCGAAGACCGCGTCGTTGTCGGCCGCCATGTCGGAGGTGTCCTCGACGATGTTCGTGCCGAACTCGTTGTTCGCGAACGCCGAGCGCAGGGTGGTCGCGTCGCTGAGGGTGACATCGGCGACGTAGTACGTGACGGTTGCGTCGCCGGAGCCGGTGACGACCTTCCTGATCGAGATGTCGGTGCCGTCGGACGCGTAGCTCGTCGACGTGACCGTGCCGCTCGCGGCAGTCGTCGGTGCGCTCGTCGTGCCGGACTGCGCGGCGACGTACGAGTCGACGTCGGAGATCGCGACGTGGTCGACGACGAACCGGTCGAGCGCCCAGGCCGCCGTCCCGCCGACGGCGAGCAGCAGGCTGAGCGACCCGGCGAGGACGGCGCGCCGCACACGGCGCCTGCGCTTCGGGAGTGGTGTCGAGGTGTTCATGCCGCAGTTCTACGAACCGGGCATAGCGCTCCCGTCAGGCCCCGCTGTGAGCGCCCTGAGCATGCGACGGGCCCGTCACCTGGTGGTGACGGGCCCGCTCGAAGACTTCGTCACTCCATGCGTGACGAAGTCTTCGACGTCCTCAGAGGTCGGCGACGCGCGCGACCGCCGGGGCGACCTTGTCGCGGAGCCAGGCGGACGGGGCGGTCTCCGGGGCGCGGAGGATGACCGTCTCGACGCCGAGGCCGGCGTACGGCCGCATCTCGTCGACGAAGCCGTCGACGTCGCCGGTCAGCAGCTGGTCGCCCCCGGCCAGGATCGTCACGCGGATCTCGGCCGGGTCACGGCCGACGTCCTCGCAGTGCCCGCGCAGGACCTCGAGCTTGTGCTTCGTCTCGTCGGGCGAGGCCGCGAACAGGTTGCACGCGTCGGCGTACTGCGCGACGAGCCGCAGCGTCTTGCGCTCCCCCGACCCGCCGACCATGATCTCCGGCTTGCTCAGGGGCAGCGGCGAGCACAGCGTCTCGGCGAGCTGGTAGTGCGTGCCCTGGTACGGGCCGTTCTGAGCCGGGTCCCACATCTGGTGCAGGATCTGCAGCGCCTCCTCGAGGCGCTCGAAACGCTCCTTGAGCGGCGGGAACGGCACCCCGAACGCGGCGTGCTCGCGGTCGTACCAGGCCGCGCCGATGCCCATTGTCGCGCGCCCGCCGGACAGCACGTCGAGCGTCGCGCCGATCTTGGCGAGCAGGCCCGGGTAGCGGTAGGTCACGCCCGTGACCAGGACACCCAGTTGGGCGGTCTCGGTCACGCCGGCCAGGTAGCCGAGGGTCGTGTACGCCTCCAGCATGGGGTCCTCGGCCGGGAAGCCCGCCCGCTCCATCTGGAAGTAGTGGTCCATGACTGACAGCCACGCGACGCCGGCCTCGTCGGCCGCCTCGCCAGTCGCCTTGAGCTCAGACCGCAGCTGGGCCGGCGGGACCGAGTCGAACCGGTAGAGGTGTGCTCCGACGCGCATGATCAGCCCTGCGCGATCCGGGAGACGTGCTCCCACTCGCGCCACGTCTCGAGCCGGCGGCCGTAGTCGGCCTCCGCGATCGCGATCGGGGCGGTGCCGAAGAACACGCGCAGCGGCGGGTGCTCGGCGTCGACGATCCGCAGCACGGCGGCGGCGCTGGCCTGCGGGTCGCCGGGGTTCGCCGTGCGCGCGGCACGGCCCTCGGCGGCCTGGGCGTGGAAGTCGGCGTACGCCGGGTTCGGGGTCGCGTGCTTGGCCGACGCTCCGCCCCAGTCCGTCGAGAAGCCGCCGGGCTCGATGAGCGTCACGTGGATGCCGAAGCCGGCGACCTCCTGCGCGAGCGCCTGGCTGAAGCCCTCGAGCGCCCACTTCGACGCGTTGTAGATGCCGATGTTGGGGAACGCGCTGATGCCGCCGATCGACGACACCTGCAGGATGTGGCCGCCGCCCTGCTCGCGCAGCAGCGGCAGCGCCGCCTGCGTGACCCACAGCGCGCCGAACACGTTCGTCTCGATCTGGTCGCGCGCCTCGGCCTCGGACAGCTCCTCGATCAGGCCGAACTGGCCGTAGCCCGCGTTGTTCACGACGACGTCGAGGCGGCCGAGGTGCGTGTGGGCCTGTTGGACCGCCGCGAAGTCGGCGTCCCGGTCGGTGACGTCGAGCTGGATCGGCAGGATCGCGTCGCCGTACTTCTGGACGAGGTCGTCGAGCGTGCTGGTGTCGCGGGCGGTGGCCGCGACACGGTCGCCGCGGTCGAGTGCGGCCAGCGTCCACTCGCGGCCGAAGCCGCGGGACGCGCCGGTGATGAACCAGGTCTTCATGGGGTCTCTTCCCGGTGTGCGGGTGTGGGGGCGCCCTGGGCTACCCTCGTAAACGGAAGCGGTTCCGGTTACCGCTTCACAGTAAGCGGAGGTTCCTCCGGATGGCAACCGATCGCAACAGGAGGTGAGATGGGCAGCCCGCTGAGGGCCGACGCGGCCCGCAACCGCGAGAAGCTCCTCGTCGCCGCCATCGACGCCTTCGGGTCGGACGGCGCCGACGTGCCGCTCGAGACCATCGCCGCGCGCGCAGGGGTCGGGGTCGGCACGCTGTACCGCCACTTCGCCAACCGCGACGCGCTCGTCGAGGCCGCCTACCGCCAGGAGGTCGGCGCGCTGTGCGACGCGGCACCCGACCTGCTCGAGCGCCACGACCACGCGGTGGACGCCCTGCGGGAGTGGAGCGTGCGCTTCGTGCACTACGTCGCCACCAAGCGCGGCATGGGCGCGGCCCTGCGCTCGGCCGCGGGCAGCGACGCGATGTTGTTCAGCGAGACGCGCGAGCGCATCGTCGGCGCGCTCGCGCTCCTGCTCGCCGCCGGCGCGGCCGACGGGTCGACGCGCCCCGACGCCGACCCGGACGACCTGTGGCTCGCGATGGGCGGGGTGTGGAACATCCCGCTCGGCGACGCGTGGGAGGGGCAGGTCCGCCGCCTGCTCGACCTCGTGATCGACGGCCTGCGCTACGGCGCGCGCACCCCGGCCTGACCTCCCGCAGCCTCGCCGGGCCGCTACCCCGCGTCCGCCAGCCGCCGGCCCCGATGGCGTACCCGCCCGCGGCACTCGTCCGCCATCCGGCCCGAGGTAGCCGCACCTGGTGCGCAGGTGGACTCCTGAGGCACGGGCGAGCCCCAGCAGTTCACTCGAGCCACAGGTGCGGCTACCTCGGGCTAGGGGTCAGTGCCCGGCGACGTGCGAGCGGGCGAGCTCCACGAGCGCGCGGGCGCGAGCCGGGTCGGTGACCTGGTGAGCGCCGTACGCGCCGGCCTCAGCGCTCGGGTCGAACACGCGCGCACCCGCCGAGAAGTGCACCGCGTCGACACCGGCCTCGAGCACGCTGACGAGGTTCGCCTCGGTCACGCCGCCGCCGGCCATCACCTGCACGCGCCGGCCGGGCCGCGCGGACAGGGCGCGCAGCGCGGGCAGCCCCGCGGTGACGTCCGTGCCGCCCGCCGTGAGCACGCGCGTGACGCCGGCGTCGGCCAGCACGTCGAGGACGTCGGGGTCCGTCACCGCATCGACCGCGCGGTGGAACGTGAGCGGGACTCCCCCGGCCGCCTCGCGCAGCGCCGCGAGCGCCGCGAGGTCGACGCCGCCGTCGCGCAGCACGCCGACGACGACCCCGTCGACGCCGAGATCGACGAGCCGCCGGACGTCGGCGACCATCACGGCCACCTCGTCGTCGTCGTAGGTGAACCCGCCGGCCCGCGCCCGGATGATCGGGTGCACCCCGAGCCCGGACCCGGCCGCGAGCGCGACCGCCGCGGCAGCGAGGGACAGCGAGGGGGTCACGCCGCCGACCTCCAGCGCACCGCACAGCTCGACCCGGTCCATCCCCAGGTCGAGGGCGACGCGGAGGCCCGCGAGGTCGGTCACGGCCAGCTCGAGCGCAGTCACGGCCCCGACTCTAGAGTGCCCTCATGCCCGACACCGTGGACGAGTACATCGCCGGCTTCGAACCCGACGTGCAGGAGATCCTGCAGAACGTCCGGCTCGCCATCCACCGCGGCGTGCCGGGCGCCGACGAGAAGATCCGCTACGGCATGGCCGCCGTGATGCTGGGCGGCCGCTACGCGATCCACATCGGCGGCTGGAAGAAGCACGTGGGCCTCTACCCCGTGCCGCGCTTCGAGGGTCCCCTCGAGGACGCGATCGCGCCGTACCGGTCCGAGAAGGACTCGGTCACCTTCCAGTACGCCGACGAGGTCCCCTACGACCTGATCCAGCAGGTCGCCGAGGCGATCGCGGCGCAGCGCTCGCCCGTGTGACGTCCGCCGCCGGTCCCGCCGGAATGCCTGGCCGCGGCCGCCGGTTGCCGAGAGCGTGCCCGCACTCTCGGTCCTCGACCTCATCCCCGTCCGCACCGACCAGACCACGGGCGACGCGCTCGCCGCGACCCTGTCGTTGGCCCGTACCGCCGACGAGCTGGGCCTGACCCGCTACTGGCTCGCCGAGCACCACAACATGCCGGCGGTGGCCTCGACCAACCCGCCGATCCTCATGGCGATGGTGGCCGCGGCGACGCAGCGGATCCGCGTCGGCTCGGGCGGTGTGATGCTCCCCAACCACTCCCCCCTGGTCATCGCCGAGCAGGTCGCACTGCTCGAGGCCGCCCACCCCGGCCGCATCGACGTCGGCCTGGGCCGCGCGCCCGGCTCCGACCCGGTGACCGGCCACCTGCTGCGCCGCGGCGCGACGACCGACGGCGTGGACACCTTCCCCGACGACGTCGCCACGCTCGGCTCGCTGCTGCGCCCGAACGGCGTGCAGGTGGCCGTCGGCGCGCGCACCTACGACCTGCGTGCCACGCCCCAGGCCACGAGCGCCGCGCAGGTCTGGCTGCTCGGCTCGTCGATGTACTCGGCGCAGCTCGCCGGCGAGCTCGGCCTGCCCTACGTGTTCGCGCACCACTTCGCGGGCCGCGGCACCAACGAGGCCATCGCGCTGTACCGCCGCACGTTCGTCCCGTCCGACGAGCTTCCCGAGCCCCGGACCATCGCGGTCGCCAACGTCGTGGTCGCGCAGGACGCCGCCGAGGCCGCGCGCCTGGCCCTGCCGAACGCGCGCTCGATGTGGCGGCTGCGCTCGGGGCAGACGCTGTCCCCGCAGGAACTCGTCGAGGACGCGGAGGAGGCCGCCCCGACCCCGCCGATGGACGAGCTGACCCACTCGTGGATCGTCGGCGACCCGGAGCACGCCGCCGCCGAGGTCACGCGCCTGGCCGAGCGGCTCGGCACCGACGAGCTCATGGTCAGCCCGATCGCCGGCGCGCACCGCGGCTCGCCCGCGGACCGTTCGCCCGCGCGCGAGGAGACCCTGCGCCTGCTGGCCGCCGCGCTGGGCTAGAGGTGGCCTAGAGACCTGGGGCGCAGGGACCCGCGCCGAGCAGCGCGAGCCCGGCCCGGTCCCCGTCCTGGTAGTCGCGCACGTCGTTCGTCGTGGGGAACATGATCTGCGCGTCGTCCGTCACGTGCTGGAGCCCGATGACGTGGCCGAGCTCGTGCCGCAGCACGGGGACGTAGGCGGGCTCTGTGCCCGCGTCGGGCTCGTCGAGCTGGGTCACGTCGAGCTGGACCGAGCCCGAGACGTAGCTCTGGGTACCCGTGGTCGGGTCCGCGACGAAGGCCGGGCCGCCCACGCCGGCGACGTCGCCCGCGAGCTCGGGGTTGTCGAGCTCGTCGGCGAACTGGACGAGCACGGGCGCCCACTGGTCGCCGTACCTCTGCGGCAGGTAGCTCGCGCGCCGCGCGACCGGCGGCTCGTCGCTCAGCCCGTCGAAGACGAAGTCGAGACCCGTCGCGGCGCTGACCTCCTCGACCACGGCGCCGACCGTCGGGATGAAGTCGTCCGGCGCTCGGTCGACGTTGATCACGAAGTGGATCGGGCGGCAGGGCGACCAGGTGACGGGGACCTGCTCGCCGGTGTCCGCCGCCTGCGTCGCGACGAAGGCGTAGGACGTGCTCGCGGGCACCTCGGGCGGCGTCCCCAGCGGCGCGGCCGCCTCTCCAAGCCCGACCGGGGGCCGCGACGGGTCGTCGACGACGACGTCCTCGCCTCGCAACGACGCCCACGCACCCGCAAGCCCACCCGGCTGGTCGTCGACCCATGCGAGAGACGCGGCGAGCGTGGTCGCGACGACGAGGACGGCGATCAGGACCGTGACGCGGTTGCTCGGCCCGGCGGCGCGACGCGCTGCACGCCGGGCACGCCTCGCGGCGCGGCGGCTGCCACGCGCCTCGGGGTACGCGACGTCGGTGCGCCATGCCGGCGACTCGACCGTCCGGCCCGCGGCCTCGTCGAGCACCCACTGCGGGATGCGGCCCGAGGGCGAGCGCGGCAGGTCGTCGGGCGAGGTCACGGCCGTTGCATCGGCAGGTGGAGCCCGCCGGATGAGCGCGGTGCCACACTCGGACCGTGACCGATCCCCGCGCGCGTGCGGCGGCGAACAACGCCGCGTGGTGCGACGCCGTGTGCCGCGCCGCCGGGCTGGCACCTGAGGCCGACGACGGTCTGTGGTGGTCGTCGGCCCGCACGCCGCCGGGCTACCCGGACGCGATCACGCTGCGTCCCGGGATCGACGCGGCGACCCTGCTCGCGCGGATGGACGGCTCCCCCGGCGCCTCGGTCAAGGACTCGTTCGCCGACCTCGACCTCGTCACCCACGGCTACACGGTCCTGTTCGACGCGACGTGGATCGGCCACCCCGGGAGCACGCGAGATCCCGTGCGCCGTTGGGAGCCGGGCCGGCTCGACGCCGCGACCGGCACCGGCGAGGACGTGCGCGTCCTGGAGACGACCGACGGCGTCGCCGGCCGGGTGGCGTTCAACCTCAGCGCGGCCGAGATCGGCGTCTCGAACGTCGCCGTCGACGACGGCGACCCGGCCGACCTCTGGCGCGACCTCCCCGGGCTGGCCCACCAGTCCTTCGGCGCGCTCCCGCTCGTCGGCTACGAGATCGACCCGACCGCCGCCCTGGCCGCGGGGTTCAGCCCGATCGGGCCGCTGCGGGTCTGGCTCCGCGGCTAGGTCCCGACGGCTCGGTAGGCACGGCCCGCCGCGGTCGGCGAGTCCCCGTCCCGGTACAGCCCGTTCGGGTAGCCCTTCGCCGGCAGCCCGAAGTAGGCGTACCGCTTCACGTACGACAGCTTCTCCATCATCGTCGTCGCGCCCTGGATGAACGCCACGAGCTGCTTGCTGGACGGGTACGTGGCCTTCGCGCCGAACCGGATGAGGCTGAACTCGGTGACCCAGATCGGCTTCTTGTACTTCTTGTGGACCGCCACGATGTACGCCTTGAGCTGCTTGACCGAGGCCGACGAGAAGTCCGAGCCGTACCAGTGCAGCGTGATGAAGTCGACGCGCAGGTGCTTGGCCTTGGCGCCCTTCATGAACCGGTCGAGCCAGCCGCCGGACCGGTCGGCCCCCCAGGCGACCGCCGGGCTGCCGAGCGTCCGCCCGGTCGCCTGCAGCCGGGGCCACAGGGCCAGGGCGCGCGCGACGCTCAGGTTCGCCTGCTCCGCGAGGTCCGGCTCGTTGAAGCCGAGGACCACCGTCGACTTCTTGGCCGCCGCGAGGTTCGCCTTCGTCACCGAGCCGGCGCCCCAGATCATCGGCACGAAGGTCGCACCCTTCGGCCCCTTCATCCCGGTGTTCGAGGGCGACCAGGTGTAGTACCAGCTGGCGCCGACGTCCTCGAGCGCCGCCTTGAGCCCCGGCATCTGCCACGTCGCCACGCCCTTCTTGGCGCTGTGGTGCGTGGCGGCCGACGCCTGCGCGGCGGGCGCGCCGACGAGGGCGACGAGCAGGAGAGCGATCACGAGTCCGCGACGTGCAGGCATGGTGCGGAGTCTGGTGGGCGCCCGCCCGCCGGGCAAGGGTCAGACGACGGCGCGCGCGATCCGCTCGGCGTCGATGCGCAGCTCGCGGAACATCCCGCTGATCGGGTTGGTGTAGCCGGTGAAGTACAGCCCCGGCCGCGCGGGCCGCGGACCGTGGGTGAGCGGGACGCCGGTCGCGTCCAGCACGCCGAGGTGCCCGACGAGCGGCTCGAGCCCACGCCGGTAACCCGTCGCCGCGAGCAGCACGTCGGGGCTGACGCGCGAGCCGTCGGCCAGGAGCACGTCGGGGCCGTCGACGCCGACGACCGCCGCGACCGGCGTCACGGCGCCCGACTGGACGGCCGCGATGAGCCCCACGTCCTGGACGGGCACGGAGCCCTGCTGCACGCGCGAGTACAGCCCGGTCGTCGGCCGCGGCAGCCCGTACGACGAGAGGTCCGGCACCTCGACGCGCGCCACGGCGCCCGCGATCTTGTCGACGAGCGGCACGGGCAGGTGCCGCACGAGGATCCCCGTGCCCTGCGCGGGCCACCCGAGGTTGGACCGGCGCACGATGTGCGGGGGCGTGCGGACCGCGAGCCGCACGCGCGACGCGCCGCCCTCGGCCAGGTCGACGGCGAGCTCCGCGCCGGTGTTGCCCACGCCGACGACGAGCACGTCCCGCCCGACGAAGGGCGCGGGGTTCCGGTAGCGCGACGCGTGCAGCACCTCGCCCGTGAACGTCTCGATGCCGGGCCACGCGGGCGGTACCGGCGTGTGGTTGTAGCCGGTCGCGACCACGACGTTGCGCGCGCGCAGCTCGCCCGCCGAGGTCGTCAGCACCCACCCGGCGCCGTCGGCGTCCGCGCGCTCGACCGCGACACCCGTCCGCACGTCGAGGTCGGCGGCGTACGCCTCGAGGTAGGCGACCACGTCGTCGCGCGCCACCCACCGCCCGTAGCGGCGCGGGATGACCGTACCGGGCAGGCTCGACCAGCGGCGCGTGGTGTGCAGGTGCAGGCGGTCGTAGTGACCGCGCCAGGACGCCGCGACGTCGTCGGCTCGCTCGAGGACGGTCGCCTCGACGCCGCGGGCGCGCAGCGCTGCCGCGACGGCGAGACCTGCGGGGCCGGCGCCGATGACCAGGGTGCTCATGGGGGCTGTTCTACCGTGCGGACGCGCCCGCGCGCGACGGCCGTTCGAGCATGGTGATGACCTCGTAGTGCGTCGTCTGGGGGAACATGTCGAGCAGGCGCGCGCGGGTGGGCCGCAGGGAGGGCATCGCCGCGAGGTCGCGGGCCAGCGACTCGGCGTTGCAGCTCGAGTACAGGACGTGCCGGACGCCCGAGCGCTCGAGCCACGCGGCGAGGTCGTGGCCGATCCCGCGCCGCGGCGGGTTGACGATGACCATCTCGGGCGGCGCGTCGGCGCCCAGGGCGAACGCGGTCGCGTCCCCGGCCGCGAAGCGGACCCGGGACAGCCCCAGCTCGTCGCGCGAGGTCGTCGCGCTCACGATCGCCTCCTCGCTCACCTCGATGCCCGTCACGTCGCGGTCCGACGCTGCACCCCTGCCGGCGCAGTGCAGCGCGAACCCGCCCACCCCGCAGTACAGGTCCCACAGCGAGGCAGGTCCCACCTCCGTGACCCACTCGACCGCCTGCCGGTAGAGCGCGGCGGCGACCTCGGTGTTCGTCTGGAAGAACGACTGCGGGCGCAGGTGCAGGTCGATCCCGTTGACCCGCATCGGCAGCGTCTGACGCTGCGTCAGCGGGATCTCCAGCGAGCCCTCGAGGACCGCCTTGTGCTCCGGGAGGATGTTCGCCGAGACGACCGCGACGTCGCCCAGCGCGGGCAGGTGCTTGCGGATGCGCGCCACCGACTCCTGCGAGCGCAGCACGAACCGGACCATGAGCTCGCCGTCGGGCGAGAGCGTGACCAGCACGTTCTTGAGCTCGCCCGTGCGGTCGGGCACGGAGTACGGGGTCAGCCCGGCCGTCGTCACGAACGCCTCGAGCGTCGGGAAGACGCGGCTCAGCTCAGGCGCGTACAGGCCACAACCCTGCAGGTCGACGCCCACGCCGGCGCGGTCCAGGATCCCCAGGGTCGGTCGTTGCACGGTCCCGCCGACGACCATCTTGGCCTTGTTGCGGAACCCGCTCTCGGGCCCGACGACGGGCGGCAGCCAGTCCACGTCGGCGGCGAGCAACGAGCGGACGTGCCGCTCCTTGTCAGCGACCTGGACGCCGTGCGGCTGCCCCATGAGCGTGCACGAGCGGCACGAACCCGCGTCGTAGTAGGAGCACTGCACCCCCGGAGTCTAGGAGCGTCAGCCCTTGCGGTACTTCACCAGGTCGAGCGCGTACGCCTGCCACCACTGGCCGGCACCGGGCCCGCCGTTGCACGCACCGTCCGACTCGCCGGGGCGCTTGACCCATAGGTAGCCGTCCAGCGCGCCCTTGCTCGTCGAGAGGCTGGGCTTCGCGCCGAGGCCCTGCTTCGGCGGGTTGCACCACTGCCCGTTCGCGGTCGCCCGGCCGTTGCGCGAGGTGTCGATGACGTAGTGGCGGTGCGCGGCGGTGATGCCCTTGGCCTTGAGCGACGCCCCGACCTTGGTCGCGTACCGCTTCTCGGCGGAGGTCGCGTTGAAGTTGGAGACGTTGGTGAAGAAGCCCCGCGCATAGCGGACGCCGGCAGCCTTGAGGCGGGTCGCGGTGTCCGCCGGCGTGCGCCAGTTCGAGTGACCCGCGTCGAGGTAGACCCACGCGCCCGTCGCGGCGAGCGTCTTGGCCGCGTAGGTGATCAGGGCGCTGCGCGACGACCCCGCGCAGTCCATCATCAGCGAGTCGGGCTCGAGCGCGACGAGCGCGCGGCTCCTGCCCTTGACCGCGCCGTCCTTGAGACCTGCGGCGACGCCCTTGATCCATGTCTTGTACGAGCCCGCCGCCAGCCCGCCGGCGGACTGCCCGCCGCAGTCGCGGCCGGGCACGGCGTAGACCACGACGAGCGGCGTGCGCTTGGCCTTCGCGGCCGCCTTGACGTAGGCCCGCACGTCGGCACGGGTCTGCTTGGCGCCCGCCCAGTCACCGATCCACTTGCCCTGCGCGGTCTTCGAGATGACCTCGAGCTTCTTCGCCGTCGCGACCTTCCCGGCCTTGCGCGCCGCCTTGGCCGCCGCGTACGCGGAGCCGGCGGGCTCGACGTAGAGCTTCTGCGTCAGGCGCGGGTCGACCGTCGCCGCCTGCGCGGGGGCGCCGACGACGAGGACGAACGCGGCAGCCAGCAGGAGGGCGGCGAGACGGCGTGGGTTCACGTTGGCGATCGTAGGGGCGTGCGGCGACAAGCTGAAGAGCGTCGCCTGATCAGCCGATCAGAGTGGAGTCAGCCACACGACCGGGACCTCCCGTCGCCCCGACGTACCATCGAAGTTCACCCCCGAATTCACCCGAAAGAGGACTTCTCCGGATGAGCCGCTCAGCGCTACGCCTCGTGACGATCGCCATCGTCGCCGTCCTCGCTCTCGTCGGCCTCGTGCCGGCGATCGCCGAGGCGGCCACGCCGGCGCCGACGTCCGTGGTGGTGGTGCCCGGCAACAAGCAGATCAGCGTGGGCTGGAAGGCCGTCAAGGGCGCGAAGAAGTACACCGTCCAGATCTCGCGCTCGAAGTCGTTCGCGAGGTCGAAGACGCGGACGATCAGGACGACGAAGACCGTGCTGACCTCGGAGTCGCTGGCGCTGCGCACCACCTACTGGGTGCGCGCGAAGGCCGCAGGCGGCAGCTGGAGCACGAAGGTCTCGACCGTTCCGACCACGAACTCGCCCCGCTACAAGACCGGCGTGACGGTCGCGGCCGCGGGCACGAACAAGGTGAAGGTGAGCTGGCCCAAGTATGTCGCCGGCACCTCGCTCAAGGTCGTCGCGTCGTGGAACAACGACAACGTCTACACAGCCGGGAAGACGACCGTCGGCGCCGTGAACCCGAGCAAGGTGTGGATCACGAGCGTGCCGGTCGCGCGCACGTCGGTCACGCTCACAGTCCCCGCCAAGTGGCGGGCACTGATGGGCTCGACGGGCACTGAACCGGTCTACGTGCACCTGTACGCGAGGAACGGCTCGAAGACCGCGCACTCGGTCACGGCGTTCGGGTACCCGAGCGCGCCGGCCCTGCAGGGCTCGGCCAAGGACGCGATCACCTTCGCCACGTGGAACATCGCGAGCTCGACAGCAACGGCCGACGTGAAGGGCCGGAGCTGGGACCAGCGCAAGGCCGCGGTGAAGAACGGCCTCCTCAAGGCGGACGCGTCCGTCGTGGCCGTGCAGGAGGCCGCCTCCTCCCTCTCGGCCGGCCAGCAGTTCCAGGAGCTCACGAGGATGCTCTCCGGCACGTATCGCAGCGCCGTGGGCGTGGACAAGCTCCGCGTGAGCACGGACCAGATCAACGCCGCCAAGCGCCTCGGCGCCAACGGCGTCTCGCGCTCGGACCACATCCTCTACAAGCCCGCCGACGTCACCGTGCTGTCCGCAGGCGTGCACTCGACGTTCGCGGTCTCCGGTGGCGTGACCTGGGACCGCAGCAAGTTCGACCGTGACTTCACGTGGGCGCTCATGCGCTCCAAGGCCACCGCCGCGAAGTTCTACGTGGTCTCGACGCACCTCGAGCAGGGCACGAGCGCGACGCTGCAGACGATGCGCAAGGCGGCCATGTCCGGCGTGCGGACGTTCATCGAGGGCAAGGCCAAGGCCGCCGGCCTGTCCGGCGCCCCGATCGTGCTCATGGGCGACCTCAACTCGGACTCGCGCTGGACGAGCGGCCCCCAGGTCGCCCTGGTGAAGGCCGGGTACGCGAGCGCGACGGCCGCGCAGCGCACGGTCAAGCGGTCGGACACGACGTCCAACTCGCACTACGCGAGCAAGGACGGCGGTTTCCCCGCCAAGCCGTACAACTACAAGTACACGGGTACGAGGATCGACTACATCTTCGTCAAGAACGGCGGCGGGGTCTCGACCTTCGTGAACCAGATGATCCTCACATCGTCGGGCCGCTTCGACGAGCGCTACCGCGGCTCGGACCACAACCTGCAGTGGGCGCGGATCCGCATCAGCTGAGCGTCAGGACCGCGCGCAGCCCGCCCAGCGGCGAGTCCGCCAGCGTCACGTCGCCGCCCTGATCGCGCGCGATCTCCCGGGCGATGGCCAGCCCGAGGCCGCTGCCGCCCGCCTCGCGCTCGCGCGCCTCGTCGAGCCTGACGAACCGCTCGAACACCCGCTCACGGTCGGCCGCGGCCACGCCCGAGCCGTCGTCGTCCACCGTCACCGACCCGGGGGCAACGGTCACGAGGACGCGCGACGAGGCGTGCCGGGTCGCGTTGTCGACGAGGTTGCGCAGCACGCGCCCGACGGCGTCGGCGTCCACGACTGCCGACCCCGAGCCGACCACCTCGACGGCCCCGACGGACGCCGCGAGCGCCGCCAGGTCGACCGTCGAGCGCCCGTGCGACGCCGAGCCGACGCGGGCCAGCAGCAGCAGGTCGTCGACGAGCGCCTGCATCCGCGCCAGGTCGCCGTCCAGGTCCGCGGCGAGCTCGTCGGGCGCGTAGGAGCCGGGGTGCGCCCGGGCCACGTCCACCGCAGCGCGCAACGAGGCGATCGGCGAGCGCAGCTCGTGCGCGGCGTCGGCCACGAAGGTCCGCTGCCGCGCGGCGGCCGTCTCCAGCCGGTCGAGCATCTCGTTCAGGGTGCGAGCCAGCGCGCCGAGCTCGTCGTCGGCCGCCGGGACCGGCAGCGAGCCCGGCCCGCCGCTCACCGCGACCTGCGCCGCGGCCCGCCGCAGCTGCTCCACGGGCGTCAGCGCGCGCCCGAGCGCGAACCAGATGGCGGCCGCGAGCAGCGCGGTCAGCAGGGGGACCACGACGAGCAGCGCGACGGTGAGCGCGCGGAGCAGGCTGCGCACCTCGCCCAGCGGCACGGTCGCGACGACGGTCGCGGGCTCGCCCTGCCAGGTCGTCGTGCGGACCGCCACGCGCGCCTGCTCGTCGTACGCGCTGTCGCTCGTGCTCCCCACCCAGGGCGAGCGACGACCCAGGTCGGCGACCACGTCGGCAGGCAGCACCGGCAGCGTACGGCTCGCCGAGGTGGACGACGCCAGGACGTGCCCGGAGGCGTCGAGCAGCTGCACGATCTCGCCCGGCTGCTCGACGGGCAGGGCGGCCGGCAACCGGTCGTCGGCCGCGAGCGCCGCGACCGTCGAGGCCCGTGGGGTCACCACGTCGTCGAGCGCCGCGATCCGGCTGCGGGACAGGACGGTCGTCAGAGCGACGGCGCCGACGACGAGCGCGACGCACAGCAGCGCCGCGGTGACGACCGTGAGCCGCGCGCGCAGCGACCAGCGCCCCACGCGCTACCCCGCCACGCGGTAGCCCGCACCGCGCACGGTGGCCACCGCGTCACGTCCGAGCTTGCGTCGCAGGTAGCCGACGTAGACCTCCACGACGTTGACGTCCTCGCCCGTGCCGTCCCACACGTGGTCGCGCAGCTCGACCTTGCCGACCACGCGGTCCGTGTGCCGCATGAGGTACTCGAGCAGGGCGAGCTCGCGCGCGGTCAGGGCGACCGGCTCGCCGGCCCGTGTCAGCGTGCGTGCGGCCGGGTCGAGCACCAGGTCGCGCACCTCGAGCACGGGGGCGGTCACGCGCGCGGGCCGGCGCAGCAGGGCGCGCAGCCGGGCGACGAGCACGACGAACGAGAACGGCTTGGTCAGGTAGTCGTCCGCCCCCACGTCGAGGCCGTCGGCCACGTCGTACTCGCCGTCCTTGGCGCTGAGCATGAGCACGGGCGTCGTGATCGCGCGGGCGCGCAGCTCGGTGACGACGTCGTAGCCGTTGCGGCGCGGCAGCATGATGTCGAGCACGATCGCGTCGTACTCGTGGTCGGTCGCCATCTCGAGGCCGCGCTCGCCGTCGTGCGCCAGGTCCACCGCGAAGCCCTCCGCGGTCAGCCCGCGCTGCAGGGCGCGCGCGAGCCCGCGCTCGTCGTCGACCACCAGGACCCGCATACGGGCAGCATGTCACCGCCCGCGCATCACGGCGCGCACCGCCTCTCAGGTTCCCCACAGGGCTCGCGGCGCAGGGTGTGGTCATGAGCAACCTGTCGCCCCGGGCCCGCTGGGCCGTTCCCGCCGTCGTCGGCGTGGTGGTCGCCGCCGCGTTCGTCGCTCCCCCGCTGGTCGCCTCGGCCAGCAGCGACGACCTGCCCACCCTCACGCCGCAGCAGCTCGTGACCGCGGTCGCGGACGCGAAGGACCAGCCGCTGTCCGGCACGGTCGTCTACACCGCACGCCTCGGCCTGCCCTCGCTGCCGCTCGGCGACATGGCCGGCGCGTCGCCGGTCAACCTCCTGGACGGCAGCTCGACCATGCGGGTCTGGACCGACGGCGTCGACCGCTCGCGGGCCTCCCTGCTGGGCGCCACCTCCGAGTACTCGGTGGTCCGCGACGGCTCGCAGGCCTGGACGTACTCGAGCACCGACGACGCGGTCGTCCACTACGCGCTCCCCGCGAAGGACCAGGCGCGCTACGACGCCCTCGCGCAGGACCCGACCGTCGAGGGCGACCTGCCGACCCCCGCGGCCGCGGCCACCTCGGTGCTGGGCCTGGTCGAGCAGTTCTCCACCGTGAGCCTCGACGCGCAGTCGACCGTCGCCGGGCGCGACGCGTACAACCTGGTCGTGACTCCGAAGAGCACCACGACCCTCGTCGGGCACGTCGTCATCTCGGTCGACGCGAAGACGAGCACGCCGCTGCGCGTGCAGGTCTGGGACCGCGACTCGACGGCCCCCGCGCTCGAGGTCGGCTTCACGGACGTCCGCTTCGCGACCCCGTCGGCCTCGGTCCTCTCGTTCAGCGCGCCCGCCGGCGCGAGCACCAAGGACGTCACCGTCCCGCTGCCCGCCGCCACGGACCGCCCCGCGGCGGGGATCCCCGAGGGCACCACGGTCACCGGCACCGGCTGGGACACGGTCGTGCAGGCGAGCGGCGTGGACGTCGCGGGCCTGCTGGCCGGCGACACCGACGCCCTGGCCTCGGTCCCGGGCAGCCAGCCGGCCATCGGCTCCAAGAGCGGCCAGAAGCTGCTCGACGAGTTCGGCGCCGACGGCAGCGGCAAGGTCCGCGACCTCGACCTGGGCACCCTGTTCGACACGATCACGACGAAGGTCCCCGAGGGTCGGCTCATCGAGACCAGGCTCGCCAGCGTGCTCGTGACCGACGACGGCCGCGTGCTGGTCGGCGCGGTGCCCGGAGCGACGCTGCAGGCTGACGCGCGATGACGGCTCCGGCCACGGTCGTCCCGGCGGTGACATCCCCAGTCACCGCCGGGACCGCGGTACGCACGCAGGGGCTGACGAAGCGGTTCCGGTCCGGGCAGGTCGCGGTCGACGGCATCGACCTGCTCGTCCCGCGCGGCGCGGTCTACGGCTTCCTCGGCCCGAACGGGTCGGGGAAGACGACGACGATCCGCATGATCCTGGGCCTCGTGCGCCCGACGAGCGGCCAGGCGTGGCTGCTCGACTCCCCGAACCCGGCCGACGTGCTGCCGCGGGTCGGCGCGCTCGTGGAGGGACCGGGCTTCCACCCGTACCTCACGGGCCGCGCCAACCTCGCCCGGCTCGACGCGGCCGACCAGACCTCGGACGCCCGTACCGCCGACCGGCGGGCGTCCGAGGCCCTCGAGAGGGTCGGCCTGCTGGCCGCCGAGGGCAAGCCCTACCGGCAGTACTCGCTCGGCATGAAGCAGCGCCTCGGCCTCGCCGCGGCGCTGCTGCGTCGCCGGGACCTGCTGGTGCTCGACGAGCCGACCAACGGCCTCGACCCGCAGGGCACCCGCGAGGTGCGGCTGCTCATCCGCGAGCTCGCCCAGGCCGGGACCACGGTGCTGGTCAGCTCGCACCTGCTCGGCGAGATCGAGCAGGTCTGCACCCACATCGGGATCATGAGCCGCGGACGCCTGCTCCTGCAGGGCCCGCGCGACGTGATCGACTCCCGCGGCGTCGCGCGCGTCGCGGTGACCGTCGCCCCGGGGCACGTCGCGACCGCAGCGGGCGTGCTCCGGGTGCTGGGCCTCGACGTGAGCATCGAGGAGCTGACGCTCGGCGCGGAGCTCGGCACGCTCGCGCCCGCCCGCATCCCCGAGGCCCTCGTGCACGCGGGCGTCGACGTGACCGGCTTCGAGGTCCGTCGCCCGAGCCTCGAGCAGGTCTTCGTCGAGCTGACCGGGGAGGGCTTCGATGTCGCTCGCTGAGGCACCCGCGCAGTCGACTGCCGCCGCGTACTGGCGACTGCAGCGCTCCGAGCTCCGGCTCGTGCTGGGCCGACGACGCAACCTCGTGCTCCTGCTCGGGCTCGCGGCCGTGCCGCTGCTGCTCGGGCTCGTCCTGTTCTTCACGCAGGACACCGCGCTGGACGGTCAGGGTCCCGCGTTCCTCGGCCGCGTGACGGGCAACGGCCTGTTCCTCGTGGTCGCGTCCGTGTTCCTGTGCCTGCCGTTCCTGCTCCCGCTGACGATCGGCATCGCGTCCGGCGACGCGATCGCGGGCGAGGCCTCGGCCGGCACGCTGCGGTACCTGCTGACCGTGCCGGTGGGTCGTACGCGGCTCCTGCTGGTCAAGGCGGTCGGCGCGCTCGCGTTCGCCGCGGCAGCCGTCGCGTCCATCGCCGTCGTCGGGCTGATCGCAGGTGCCGCGCTGTTCGGGGTGCACGACGTGACGCTGCTCTCCGGCGACACCGTGTCCCTGGGTGCGGGTGCGCTGCGCGTCCTGGCCGTGGTCGTCTACGTCGGGCTGTCGCTGACCGGCCTCGTCGCCGTCGGGCTGTTCTTCTCGACGCTCACCGAGGTGCCCGTCGGCGCGATGGCTGCGACCGTCGTCGTCGCGATCGTCTCGGGCGTGCTCGACACCATCCCGGCCCTGTCCGCGATCCATCCCGCGCTGCTCACGCACCACTGGCTCGACTTCGCGGAGTTCCTGCGGATCGAGCCGGACTGGGGCGTGATCGGCGGCGGGCTCGCGGTGCAGGCCGCGTGGGTCGCGATCTTCGGGGCGCTCGCCTGGAGCCGGTTCACGACCGCGGACGTGACGAGCTAGCTGGTCGTCACCGAGCCGCGCGCGCCGACCGCGGTGCGCGCGGCCGCGGCGATCGTCTCGATCCCCGCCTTGCCCAGGTCGGTGATCGTGCTGCGCAGCGCCTCGATGATCTCGCCGAGGATGCCCTTCGGCTCCTTGACGTCGACCGTGACGGTGCCGTCGGCGACGAGGATCACGACGAGGCCGTAGATCAGCTCAGGGTCCCGCCGGAAGGCAGGTTCGCCGCCGCGCAGGTCGATGACCTGACCACCGCGGCGCTGGTCGAGCAGGTGCTTGACCAGGGCGACCCCCGCGATCCCCCCGAAGATCAGCAGGGTCACCGTGGTGATCGGCTCAAAGCCCTGCTGCTCGACGGACACCACCTCGAGCCCTTCCTCGGCCGCCCACCGCTGGACGTCGGCCACCTCGGTCGGGTCGAGCACGAGCTCGGCCTCACCCTGTTCCTGGTCCATCGCTCCCCCTCAGGTGGTTCCCCACGTCGTGTGGAACGGTCGGTCCGACGTCAGCCACTCGCCCAGCGGCACCCGGGCCCGGGACCACAGCTCGTCGAGCGTCTGCGTCGCGTACAGCATGCCGCGCACGTCAAGGTCGGTCCCCTCCTGGTGGACGTCCTCCCGGTAGAGGTCGACGAGCATCGCGAGCCGGTCCCGCAGCGGCGGGTGGGTGTCCGACGGCGCGGCCTCGGGTCTGCCGGCGATCGTCAACGCCTCCTGCACGACCTCGTGGATCCGCACGGCCAGCAGGGCTCCCTGCAGCGACATGTTGGGGGCGAACCTGTCCCAGACCGAGGCGCTGCCCATGACGAGCTGCGCGGCGACGAGGTCGGCACGGACCTCGCGCTCGATCGCGGACGCGGGCTCCTCGCCGGGGAACGGCGCACCCTGCTGATCGAAGACGGCGTGCACGTACTCGTGCGCGAGCACGAACCGCTCCATGCAGGCGGTGAGGACCGTCAGCCCGCGGCGGCGCTGCTCCGAGGCGGGCGGCACGGAGCGCTGCGGGAGCGGTCTGCCCGAGTAGAACCAGTTGCCCAAGACCTCCTCGAGCTGCAGCACCGGCGCCCCGTCGCGGTCGAGCCCAGCGGCCATCAGCTCGAGCCGGGTCGAGAGGTACTCCAGCCCGTCGGTGCCCGTGACCAGTGGCCACGCGAGGACGACGGCCTTCGCCGACTGGTAGTAGGCGGTCATCATGCCGTCGGAGAAGGTGATGGCGGACCCGCCTCCCACCTTGCTGGTCACGGCGTCGTGCCGCTGCCATCCGGTGGTCCCGATGATGACGTGGTCCAGGGCGCGTGCGATCGGCCTGGTCACCCGGTCGGTCTCGAGGTCGAGCAGCGCGAGCTCCAGGGGCGCCGCCTGCCGGGCCAGGATCTCGAGCTTGATCCCGTCCTCGTACGGGCCCGGCTCGATGCGGTCGATGATCACCCGGGACCGCTCGAGCCGGTCGCGCTCGCTCGCTGCGCCGAACCGGAAGCCCTCGACCCGGACGTCGTCGCCGTCGGGAATCGCGGCCCGCTCCCGCTCGTCGACACGCGCGAGCGCAACCCGGTGGCCGTCCAACCCACCCTCGGGATGGATCTGCGCGAACTTGCGCTGGTTGAGGCGCAGCCAGCTGCGCGCCGCGTTCAGCTCGTCCATCGGTCGACCTCCTTCGCTCGGACCACAGGAGCAGGACGGGCCGCGCTACGGACGTGGGACGTCGAGCAGCTCGATCCGCACGTGCACGGAGTCCCCCGCCTCGCACCCCTCCGCAGTCCGCACGGCCTTCTTGATCGGCAGCGCGTACGTCGACTCACCAGGGAACAGGCTCGTCCGCCACGTGGTCGAGCCGATCTGCACCTGCACGCGCACGGATCCGAACCCGCGCGCGACGCCCTCGGCGACCTCGAGGATCTCGTCGGCCATCTCCGTCGGCACGTCCACGAACGTCCAGCCCTCGTCGCGCCGTGCGTCCCACAGCCGCAACCTGCCCTCGAACTCGAGCTCCATACCCACCCCTGGTCCCACTGGTCCCGCACTCGTCCGGGAAATCCCTGTTGAATGGCATCGTGCCCATCCCCAGCACCCGCGTCGACCTGACTCCGCACCGCGACGAGCTGTACGACCGGATCCTCGACGCCATCGTCACGGGCGAGCTGCCCCCGGGCGCCCGCCTGGCCGAGCCCGAGATGCTGACCCGCTTCGACGCCCCGCGGGCCGCGCTGCGGGAGGCGATGCACCGGCTCGCGGCGGTCGGCATGGTCGACGTCGCGCCCCGACAGTCCACCCAGGTCGCCCCGATCGAGCCGGACCGGGTCCAGGGCACGTTCGCCGTCGTGCACGCCGTCGTCGCGCAGGGCATCGCCGAGGGCACACCCCTGCTGACCGACGAGGACCGGGCTCGGCTGACCGCATACTCCCTGACCGCGCTCGCCGACGAGGTGAGCACGCGCGAGGCCATCCGCACGAACGCCGTCGTCAGCGAGCTGTACGGCGTGTTCTTCGAGCGGATCGCGAACCCCGAGTACGACCGGCTGCGCGGCTGGCTCAACCCGACGCTCCTGCGGGTCAACGCCCAGTTCGCCGACGAGTTCGACGCCGCGGCCTCCCGCCGCCACCAGCGGGCCGTCGTCGCCGGAGCGCTCGTGGGTGACACCACGGCTGCGCTGGAGGCCTGGGAGGCGAACGCGACGGTGCACCTGCCGGCTGCTCTGGCGAGGGTCAGAGGCGATGAACCCGTACCAGTCGCCGCCCCCAGCCCGCTCATCCGCGACCGGGCCGCCGAGCTCGTCCAACGATCGATCCTCGACGGCACGCTCGTCCCGGGCGAGATCCTGCACGAGTCGGCGCTCATGGAGTGGATGAACATCTCGCGCACCCCGGTGCGAGAGGCCTTGGCGCGACTCGCCGCGCTCGGGCTGGTCGAGCAGGCGTACCACCGGCCCGCGCGCGTCGCGACGCTGGACCCGCTCGCCTTCCAGCAGGCGATGCGCGCGACGGGCCTGCTGCGCCGACTGGCGCTGCGCGAGGGTTTCGCGCAAGACCCCGGGGGGACCACGGCCGCCGTGGCGGAAGCCGTGACCGAGCTGGACCGGGGGGCGTCCGTCGTCGAGGCCGCGACCACGATGGCTGCTCGGGTCGAGGTGCTCACGAGCAATGCCGTCCTGGTCGAGCTGATCGCGCGGTCCACGGCCCGGGTGCGCTGGTACATCCTGCACGACCCCGCCGTGTCCGCCACGCTCAACGCCGCCCTCATCCGCGACCTGCACGCGGCGCTCGTCGCGGGCGACGTCGACCGAGCCGACGCCCTGGTCGACCAGCTCTACACGGTCGACGCCAACGCCCTGACCCAGCCCCAGGAGAGCGCATGACCCCCGAAGACCTCCTCGCCGGCAACGCCGCCCTGCTCGCACGCGCCGAGCAGCTCACCGAGGCCGAGGCGCACGCGTCGATCGCCCTGCCCGGCTGGACGCGCGCCCACGTGCTCACGCACCTGGGTCACCTCTCGGCGGCGTTCGCGCGCCAGGCCCGGTACGCCCAGCGCGGTGAGCAGATCGAGGTGTACGACGGCGGCCGCCCGGCCCGCGACGCGGCGATCGAGCTGGGCGCGGGACGCGCGCTGCCGGACATCCTCGACGGCGTGCGGGCCGGCTTCGCGGAGCTCTCCGACGCGTGGGGCGCCCTGAGCGACGCCGACTGGTCGCTGCCGTGCGCCTACCGGGACAGCGACCTGCACGCCACGCGGCTGTGCTGGTGGCGCGAGCTCGAGGTGCACTGGGTCGACCTCGAGATCGGCCGGACCGCCGCCGACTGGTCGCTCGCGACGAGCGGGCACCTCGTGGACTGGCTCCTGGTGCGCATCCCCACGGCCGCGGAGCTGACGGCGTCCGACACCGGCCGCACGTGGACCACCGAGGGGGACTCGCCCGTCCCGATCACCGGGCCGCAGCACGCGCTGGCCGAGTGGCTCGCGGGCCGCTCGTCGGGCGACGACCTCACTGGTCCCCTCCCCCTCCTGGACCCGTGGCCGTGACGCTCTCCGGAGACCCGACACTCGTCCTGCCCGAGTTCGACTCGCCGCCGCGCGAGCCACTCGCGCTGCTCCGCGCCTGGTTCGCCGCGGCCGAGCAGCGCGGGGTGCGCGAGCCCTGGGCGGCCACGCTCGCGACGGCCGACGAGGACGGGACTCCCTCGACGCGCACGCTGGCCATCAAGGGCATCGACGAGCGCGGCCTCGTGTTCGGGTCGTTCACGGGCAGCCGCAAGGGCCGCGAGCTCGCCGCACGGCCCCGCGCGTCGCTCACCTTCTACTGGCGCGAGACGCTGCAGCAGGTGACGGTCGCGGGCCCGGTCGAGACGCTGCCCGACGACGCCTCGGACGCGCTGTTCCACGACCGCCCGCCGCTCGCGCAGGCCACGACCGCGGCCTCCCGGCAGAGCGAGCCGCTCGTCTCCGAGGCCGAGCTGCGCGCGGCGGCCGCCGCTCTCGCCGCCGGTGGTCCCATCGCCCGCCCGGCCGACTGGACGGGGTACCGGGTCGTCGCCGAGCGCATCGAGCTCTGGTACGGCAGCACGGACCGGCTGCACCGTCGGCTGCAGTACACGCTCATCGACGGCACCTGGACGGCCCAGCGGCTCCAGCCGTGAGGGCGATCGACCGATAGCACCAGGGTGCTGCTCACCTGGGCGCTCCTCGGCTTCCTCGCCCTGGCGGCCGTCATCACCGTCCGGTGGATCCCGCGTCGGTTCGACGGCCTGGGCCGGGCGCGCCCGTTCCCCCGCATCAGCATGGCCCTGTGCCTCGCGATCGCGGTCGGCTGCGCGATCCCGATGTGGACGCACGCGCGCCTGGAGTCGCGCCTGTCCGCTGCTGCGAGCGCGGTCGCGGGTGGACCCGTGACCGTGCACTGCCAGACGTTCGGCGAGGCGTTCGTGGACGTCGGTGCCGAGCTCGGGTGGGTCAGGTGGGGATCCGACGGCGCGCCTGAGCGCTCGACCCTCATCAAGCGTGAGCCGTGCAGGGACCTGAGCGCGTGGCTGGCCTCATCCAAGACCGCCCCCACGCTCGACCAGGTCATCGCCGTGCACGTCCTGACGCACGAGACCATGCACATGGTCGGGCTGAAGAACGAGTCGCAGGCCGAGTGCGCGGCGATCCAGCGCGACGCGGAGATGGCCGTTGCCCTCGGCGCGACCCCCGCGCAGGGGCAGGGGCTGGCTCGGCAGTACTGGATCGAGGCGTACCCCCGGGTCGGCCCCGGTTACGGGGAGGGATGCGGCGCCGGCGGCGCGTACGACGAGGGTCTCGCCGCGCCGCCGTGGGCGGACGCAGACTAGATTGCGACCTCCACCCCCTGATCCATCGGAGCTCCCGCATGTCGCACGTCCTGGTCACCGGCTCGTCGGACGGCATCGGCCGTGAAACCGCCCGCCAGCTCCTCGCCGGCGGGCACGAGGTCACCGGACACGCGCGCAACGCGGCGCGTGCCGACGAGCTCCGGGCGGCGCTGCCGGGCGTCCGCGGCGTCGTCGTGGGCGACCTCGCCTCGCTCTCCGAGACGCGCGCACTGGCCGAGCAGGCTGCGGCCGCCGGACCCGTCGACGCCGTGATCCACAACGCCGGCATCGGCGGCGGCGAGCCGACCCGCGTCGAGACAGCAGATGGCCTCGAGCGGATCTTCCAGGTCAACGTCGTCGCCCCCTACCTGCTGACCGCGCTGCTGCCTCGCCCGGAGCGCCTCGTCTACCTGACGTCCGGGCTGCAGGAGGACGGGGTCGCCGAGCTCGACGACCTGCAGTACGCGGCGCGCCCCTGGCACGGCATGCAGGCGTACTCCGACTCCAAGCTGCACGACGTCGTCCTCGCCTTCGCGGTCGCCCGGCTGTGGCCCGACGTGCTCAGCACGACGGTCGACCCGGGCTGGATCAAGACGAAGCTCGGCGGCCCGGACGCGTGGGACGAGGTCGACGAGGGCGCGGCGACGCAGGTCTGGCTCGCGACATCGGACGACGCCGGCGCGCGGGTCACGGGCGAGTACCTCAAGCGCCACGAGGTCCAGGTGCCGAACCCGCTCGCCCGCGACATCGCCGTGCAGGACGGCCTGCTCGACCGCCTGGCGGCGTTGACCGGGGTTACGCTCCCGCGCTGAGGCTCACCCGCGGAACTGGTCGACCTTCCTGGGCAGGGCGAACACGAGCAGGAAGCTGACCACCGCGAGCGCCGCGCTGACCGCCATCGCGTGCGCGGCGCTGTCGGCGAAGGCCTGCCCGATCGCCGCCGGGTCCCTGCTCGTGACGTGCAGGGTCCCGAACAGGACGCTGCCGATCACGGCGATGCCGATCGCGCTGCCGACCCGCTGCATCACCGAGATCACACCGCTGGCCGCCCCGGCCTCGGTCCGGTCGACGGTCGCGACGATGAACTGCGCGTTCGGGGCGATGAACAACCCGTTGCCGATGCCGGCGATCGCGAGCGGAGCGGCCAGGTCCCAGTTGGTCAGCCCGCTCGCGTCCTGGGTCCGCAGCACCAGCCACACCCAGATGAGCCCGACCGCGACCATCGCCGTGCCGATGATGAGCACGGTGCGACCGAGCTTCTGGCTCAGGCGGTTGCTCTGCGAGGCGCCCACGATGCTCCCGAGCGCGAACGGCACGCCGACGAGGCCCGACTGCAGCGCGGTGTGCATGAGGCCTGCCTGCCACAGCAGCGAGATCGTGAAGAAGATGCTCGTGAACGCCGCGAAGTAGACCAGGGCGAGGATCGTGCCGCCCGTGAACGCCGGGTGGGAGAACAGGTGCGGCGGAACGAGCGGATTCTTGTCCGCCGACGCCTCGCGCCGCTCCCAGAACGCGAACGCGACGATCAGCAGCACGCCGAGCGCGAGCGTGATGAACGTCCACGCCGGCCAGCCCTTGTCCTGCCCCTCGATGAGCGGCACGAGCAGCGCGACGAGCCCGGCGCTGAGCAGCAGCAGCCCGAAGTAGTCCGACCCCTCGCGCGCGCCTCCCTCGGCCCCGGCCGGCAGCAGCTTGGCCGCGGCGATCAGGGCGACGATGCCGATCGGGATGTTCACCCAGAACACCAGCCGCCAGCCGTTCTCGTCGCCGAACGCCTCGATGATCAGGCCGCCGAGGATCGGGCCGAGCGCGGTGGACACGCCGATGACCGACCCGAGGATCGCGAACGCCTTGCCTCGCACCGGGCCCGGGAACAGCAGCTGGATGAACGCGGTCACCGCGGGCACGAAAATGCCGCCCGCGAGCCCCTGGACGACGCGCGCCAGGATCATCTGGATGCTGTTCTGGGCCAGCCCGCAGAACAGGCTCGCGAGCGTGAACAGCGCGAGGCCGACGAAGAACACCCACTTGTGCCCGACGCGATCGCCGATCCGGCCGGCCGGGATCAGCGCGATCCCGAACGCGAGCGCGTAGCCGGAGATGATCCAGCTGAGCGTCGCCTCGCTGGCGTCGAGCGACTGCTGGATCGTCGGGAGCGCGACGTTGACGATCGTCGTGTCCAGGAGGGCCATGAACATGCCGGCCATGAGGACGATGAGCGCGTTCCACGCCGAGCGCGGCACGGTGAACGGGGAGGCAGCGGGCGTGGCGGTCGCGTCGGTCATGGTCCCTCTTCACGCGCGGGGACGCGGTCGGCGAAGCGCGTCGAGGCTCACGATTCTCCTGGTGGCGCGAGTGCGCAACGGGAAGGAGCCACCGTCCGCTACCCGCGCCGCAGGTGCTGCGGGCGCCCGAGCAGCTCCTGCCGCCGCGGCCGTGCGTCGACCTGCCACGGCCACGCGCCGGCGTGGTCGCTCCAGATCACCTGGAGCGCCGGCACAGGCCGGCCACCCGGCATCCGGTAGATCTCCTGGGCGAAGGCGAGCTTCTCCGGGCTCGTCACGCGCACCATCAGGCTGCGGTGGCTCGTGCCCTCGTACGGGACGACCTGCCCGGGCTCGAACCGCTCGCCGCCACGCACCCGCGCGCCGAGGTCGTTGAGCACGCTCGCCGCGTCGAACTGGTCCAGCCCGCTCACCACGAGCTCAGGATGCCCGTGGTATCGCGTGAGACCGATCGTGTAGGTGAACGACAGGCGACCCCCGCCGCCCTCCACGGAGCACAACGTCCAGCCGAATCGCTCGATCTTCGCGAGGAAGTCCTCCCGGACCTCCTCGTCGGTCATCCCCTGGCACTTCATGCACATCGCACCGCTCCCCTCGCTCGTCCGTCACCGGTGGCGACGCTACGAGCGAGCACCCACACGAACCGGGCAAACTCCCCCGGGACTCAGCACGTCCTCATCGAGGAGTCGTAGCCTTCGTCGGGGCTTCGTCGTCCGTGACCCGCGAGTGGCCACGCGAGTAGACGAAGTAGATGACGAACCCGATCGCGAGCCAGATGACGAACCGCAGCCAGGTCTCGACCGAGAGGTTGAGCATCAGGTACAGGCAGATCAGCGCGGACACGATCGGCAGGACCGGCACCCACGGCACGCGGAACGAGCGCGGCAGGTCGGGGCGCTTCTTGCGCAGGACGATGACCCCGAGGCTGACCAGCACGAAGGCCGACAGCGTCCCGATGTTGACCATCTCCTCGAGCACCCCCACGGGCGTCAGCCCCGCGACCAGCGCGGTGACGACCGTGACGACCGCGGTGATGACGTACGGCGTGCGGAACGTGGGGTGCACGCGGGCGAGGCCGCGGGGCAGCAGGCTGTCGCGGCTCATCGCGAACACGACGCGCGTCGCGCCGATCATCAGCGTGAGGACCACGGTCGTCAGCCCCGCGACCGCACCAGCCGCGATCACGGTGGCCATCCAGTCCTGCCCGTGCGCCTCGAACGCGTTCGCGAGGGCGGCCTTCGGGTCGAGCCCGTCGAACGGCACCATGCCGGTCACGACGATCGACACCGCGCAGTACAGGATCGTGCAGATGATGAGGGAGCCGATGATGCCGATCGGCAGGTCGCGCTGCGGCTTCCTGGTCTCCTCGGCGGTCGTCGCGACCACGTCGAACCCGATGAACGCGAAGAACACCAGCGCGGCGCCCGCGAAGATGCCGCCGATGCCGAACGCCGTGGGCGCGAGCCCGAACAGCGCCTGGATGAGGGGCTGCGTGAGACCGGTCGTCGTCTCGGTCGCCTGGGCCGGCGGGATGAACGGGTCGTAGTTCGCGGTCGAGATGAACCCGATGCCCGCGATGATGACGAACAGGACGATGAACAGCTTGAGGCCGACGAGGACGATGTTGACCCGCATCGACTCCTTGATGCCGATCGTGATGAGCACGCCCAGGAGCACGACGAGCCCGATCGCGAACAGGTCGACCGTCCCGCCCGAGCTGATGGCCGCGGGCGTGGTGATCCCGACGTTCTCGAGGAACACGCTCAGGTAGGCCGACCAGCCCTGCGCCACGACGCTCGCGCCGAGGAACATCTCCAGGATCAGGTCCCAGCCGATGATCCAGGCGAAGATCTCCCCCAGGCTCGCGTAGCTGAACGTGTACGCCGAGCCGGAGACCGGGACGGTCGAGGCGAACTCCGCGTAGCAGATCGCGGCGAGCGTGCAGCAGATCGCGGCGACGACGAAGCTGAGGACGATGGCGGGCCCGGCGACGTCGTGCGCCGCGCGACCGGTGAGCGTGAAGATGCCGGCGCCGATCACGACGCCGACGCCGAACACGATGAGGTCGAACGCCGACAGCGAGCGCTTGAGCTTGAACTCCGGCTCTTCGGCGTCTGCCAACGACTGCTCGACGCTCTTGGTGCGCAGGATGCTCATGGCTGCTCCTTGGCTGGGGGGCTTCGGACTGCCAGACAGTGTGGCGCGGGCTCGCGGACCGCGCGCGGCGAGGTCAGGCTCAGGGCTCCGACTGGATCCAGGGCACACCGGGCCACTGCGCCCACTCCTCGAAGTGCCGCACGCGCCCGTCGTCGACGAACACGAGGATCCACAGGTCGCGGTACTCCCGCGGCTCGTCGCCTCCGTAGACGACCTCGGCGCGCACCACTGCGGTCGCGCCGTCCACGGCCAGCGGCGACCACGTCAGGGTGAACGGGGTGTCGTCGTCCCAGAAGTCGCGGATCGCCTCGTGCCCGACGAGCCCGTCGTCGTACCCGGATCGCAGGTAGGTGGCGTCAGGCGTGAACAGCCGATCCACCGCGGCGGCATCCTGCTCGCGCCACGCCCGCTCGTACTCCTCGACCCACGCCGCGACGTCCATCGGCCCAGTGTGTGGCGCGACCGCGTCTGGCGCGATGTCAGACCCGGGGTAGAACATGTGTTCTATGCCAGAGCCGCGCGCCGCCATCCTGCACGCCGACCTCGACGCGTTCTACGCCTCGGTCGAGCAGCGCGACGACCCGCGGCTGCGCAACCGGCCCGTCGTCGTGGGCGGCGGCGTGGTGCTCGCGGCCTCCTACGAGGCCAAGCGACGTGGCGTGAAGACCGCAATGAGCGGCCGGCAGGCGCGCATGCTGTGCCCGGACGTCATCAACGTGCGGCCGCGGTTCGACGCCTACGTCGAGGCGAGCAAGGCGGTGTTCGACGTGTTCCGGGACACGACGCCGCAGGTCCAGGGCGTCTCGATCGACGAGGCGTTCCTCGACGTCGCGGGGCTGCACCGGATCGACGTCGCACCCTTCGACATCGGCGCACGGCTGCGGGCCAGGATCCGCGACGAGGTCGGGCTGCCGATCACGGTCGGGGTCGCCCGCACGCCGTTCCTCGCGAAGGTCGCCAGTCGCGTCGCCAAGCCCGACGGGCTGCTGCTCGTGCCGCCGGACGGGGAGGACGCGTTCCTGCACCCGCTGCCGCTGACGATGCTGTGGGGCGTCGGCGAGGTGACGGCGACGAAGCTCGAGGGGTACGGCCTGCGCACCGCGGGCGACGTCGCGGCGCTGGGCGAGCCCGTCCTGCGCGGGCTGCTCGGCCCGGCAGCGGGACGGCACCTCTTCGCGGTCGTGCACGGGCGGACCCCCGAGCGCGTGGTCACCGACCGGCGACGGGGCTCGATCGGCGCGCAGCGGGCGATCGGCCACGGCAGGCACTCCCCCGAGTTCGTCACCGCTGCACTCCTGGGCCTCGTCGACCGCGTGTGCCGGCGGATGCGCACCGCCCATCGGATCGCCCGGACGGTGGTCCTGAGGCTCCGGTTCGAGGACTACACCAAGGCCACGCGGTCGCACTCGTTCGCGCACGCGACCTCGTCGGGCGAGGACCTCGCCGCGACGGCAACCATGCTGCTGGACGCCGCCCGGCCGCTGATCCGCGAGCGCGGCCTGACGCTGGTCGGCGTGGCGCTGACCAACCTCGAGTCGGACGCCGTGGTCCAGCCGCAGCTCTCGTTCGGCCCGGTGGACACGAGCGGGATGGACGCCGCGGTCGATGCGGTCGCCGCCCGGTTCGGCAGCGGCGCCGTGATGCGCGCGAGCCTGATCAAGGCGGGGGACGGCTTCTCCGTGCCGATGCTTCCCGACTGAGCGCGTGTCGGAGGGGCGCGGCAGCATGGCCGGATGGACATCAAGAAGCGCATCACCGTGTTCGACGCCGCCGACCTGCCCGCCGAGTCCGCCTTCTGGGCCGGGCTGCTGGGCGGCACCGTCGAGGCCGAGGACGACTGGCACACCGTCTACGTCGACTCCCAGCCGCAGCTCGGCTTCCAGCTCGCCCCCGACCACCAGCGCCCGCAGTGGCCGGACGGCACGCCGCAGCAGATCCACCTCGACCTGTACATCGAGGACCTGCCCAGCGCGCACGCCGAGGCGATCGCCCTGGGCGCGGAGCTGCTGCAGGCGGCCGAGGACCCGGAGTCGCCCGAGGGGTTCCAGGTGTACGCGGACCCCGCGGGTCACCCGTTCTGCCTCTGCTGGGGCTGAGCCGGCCACGACCAGCGGATGAGCGAGCCTGCTGCGTCGGGACCCGCGCGGAGGTAGCGTGCCAAGAAGACCGCGCACAACGACGTGCGCGGTCGTACGTCGCTGCAAGGAGTGCCCGTGGCCATCACCAGCCCGTTCCCCGACGTCGAGATCCCGGACCTGCCGGTGTACGACTTCCTGTTCAGCGACCTGCCGGACGGCGCGCTGACCAGCACGGCCGTGATCGACGCGGCATCGGGGCGTGCCACGACCTACGGCGAGCTGCTCGAGCAGGTCGACCGGGTCGCCGGGGCGCTCGCCGCCCGCGGGATCAGCCCGGGAGACGTCGTCGCGCTGCACTCCCCCAACTCCCCCGCGTTCGTCGCGCTGTTCCACGGCATCCTGCGCGCGGGCGCCACGGTCACCACCGTGAACTCGCTCTACACGGGCGACGAGATCGGCCGCCAGCTCGCCGACTCGAAGGCACGGCTGGCGATCACGGTCGGCGTGCTGCGGGAGAACATGGCCGCGGGCGCGGCGGCGGCGGGGGTCGAGACCGTGATGGTCGTCGACGGCGCCGAGGGGCACGAGTCGCTCGCGGACTGGCTCGGCGAGGGGCGCTCCGCCCCCGCGGTGAGCATCGACCCCGCCACGCACCTGGCGGTGCTGCCGTACTCGTCGGGCACCACGGGCCTGGCCAAGGGCGTCATGCTCACGCACCGCAACCTCGTCGCGAACGTCGCCCAGACCATCGGCATCATCACGCTCGGCCCGGACGACCGCGTCGCGGCGGTGCTGCCGTTCTTCCACATCTACGGCATGACGGTGCTGCTCAACCTGTCGCTGTTCGCTCGCGCACAGCTCGTGACGTTCCCGCGGTTCGACCTCGCGCAGTTCCTCGGCGCGATCGCCGAGCGGCGCTGCACCTACCTGTTCATCGCACCGCCGATCGCGCTGGCCCTGGCGCGCCACCCGCTGGTCGCGGAGCACGACCTGAGCAGCGTCCACACCATCCTGTCCGGCGCGGCCCCGCTGGACGGCGCGCTGGCCGACGCGGTCGCGCAGCGGCTCGACTGCAGGGTGGTGCAGGGCTACGGGATGACCGAGATGAGCCCGGTCTCGCACGCGGTCCCCGCCGACCGCACCGACATCCCGCGCGGCTCGGTCGGCCTGATCATCCCGAACATGGTGTGCCGCCTCGTCGACCCCGCCGACGGGACGGACATCCCGGTGCCCGACGAGGGCATGAGCGAACCCGGCGAGCTGTGGTGCCTGGGCCCGAACGTGATGACCGGCTACCTCGGCGACGACGAGGCGACCGCGCAGACGCTCGACGCGGACGGCTACCTGCACACGGGCGACATCGCGACCGTCGACGCCGCCGGCGCGTTCTCCATCGTCGACCGGCTCAAGGAGCTCATCAAGTACCACGGCTACCAGGTGCCGCCCGCGGAGCTCGAGGCGCTGCTGCTCACGCACCCGGGCGTGCAGGACGCTGCGGTGATCGGCGTGCCGGACGGCGACGGCCAGGAGGTGCCGAAGGCCTTCGTCGTGCGCGCCTCCGACGACGTCACCGCCGACGCGCTGATGGCGTGGGTCGCGGAGCGGGTCGCGGCGCACAAGAAGGTCCGCCGCGTCGAGTTCATCGACGCGGTGCCGAAGTCGGCGTCCGGCAAGATCCTGCGCAAGGACCTGCGGACCCGATGAAGGCCCTCTACAAGGCGACCGCCGGACCCGGCCTCGAGCTCGTCGACCGCCCGGAGCCCGAGGCGGGACCGGGTGAGGTCAAGATCCGGGTGCTGCGCACGGGCATCTGCGGCACTGACCTGCACATCGAGCGCTGGGATCCCTGGGCGGCGGGCGCCGTGCGAGCGCCTCTGATCCCGGGGCACGAGTTCTGCGGCGAGATCGTCGACATCGGCGCGGGCGTCCACGACATCGCGCCGGGCGACCTCGTCTCCGGCGAGGGCCACATCGTGTGCGGCACGTGCCGCAACTGCCGCGCCGGGCGTCGCCAGATGTGCATCCGCACGGTCGGGGTCGGCCTGCAGCGCGACGGCGCGTTCGCGCCGTTCGTCGTGCTGCCCGCCGAGAACGTCTGGGTGCACCACGACGCGATCGAGCCCGAGGTCGGCGCGCTGTTCGACCCGCTCGGCAACGCCGTGCACACCGCGCTGGCGTTCACCGTGGTCGGCGAGGACGTGCTCGTCAGCGGCTGCGGCCCGATCGGCCTGATGTCGATCGCGGTCGCGCGGCACGCCGGGGCACGGTTCATCGTCGCCACCGACATCAACGACGCGCGCCTCGCGCTGGCCAAGGAGATGGGCGCCGACCGCGCCCTCGACGTCACGCGCGAGAACCTGCACGAGCTCCAGCGCGAGGTCGGCATGCGCGAGGGGTTCGACATCGCGTTCGAGATGAGCGGCTCGCCGACCGCGCTGCCGCTGGTCATCGACAACATGAATCACGGCGGTCGGATCGCGATGCTCGGGCTGCCGAGCGAGCCGTTCAGCATCGACTGGGGCGTGGTCGTCACGCGCATGCTCACGCTCAAGGGGATCTACGGGCGCGAGATGTTCGAGACGTGGAACTCGATGAGCGCCATGCTGCACACGAGCGAGGTGCTCCGCGGGCGCATCGCGTCACTCGTCTCGCACCGGTTCGCCGCCACGCAGTGGCGGGAGGCGTTCGACGCGGCCGCGTCGGGCGGGGTCGGCAAGGTCATCATCGATTGGACGCAGATCTGATGCACGCGACGACGAGGCAGCGGTTCGCCGACGAGCTGGCGGAGATCGAGGCCGCGGGGCTCACCAAGCACGAGCGGCCGCTGAGCAGCCCGCAGTCGGCGCACATCGGGCTCGGCGAGGCCCGGCTGATGAACTTCTGCGCCAACAACTACCTGGGCCTGGCCGACGACGAGCGCATCGAGGCCGCCGCGGTCGCCGCGATCCGCGACCGCGGCTTCGGGCTGGCCAGCGTGCGGTTCATCTGCGGCACGCAGGACATCCACCTCGAGCTCGAGAAGGCGGTCTCGGACTTCCTGCAGCGCGACGACACGATCCTGTTCTCGTCCTGCTTCGACGCGAACGGCGGGGTCTTCGAGGTCCTGTTCGGCGCTGAGGACGCGATCATCTCCGACGAGCTCAACCACGCGTCCCTCATCGACGGCATCCGGCTGTGCAAGGCGCAGCGCTTCCGCTACCGCAACGCCGACCTGGCCGACCTCGAGGCACAGCTCGTCGCCGCGGCCGGCGCGCGTACGCGGGTCATCGTGACCGACGGCGTGTTCTCGATGGACGGCTCCTACGCCCCGCTCGACGGGATCTGCGACCTCGCCGGCCGGTACGACGCGCTCGTGCTGGTCGACGACTCGCACGCCGTCGGGTTCGTCGGCGACGGCGGCCGCGGCACTCCGTGGCTGTTCGGCGTGGCCGACCGCGTCGACATCCTCACGGGCACGTTCGGCAAGGCGCTCGGCGGTGCGTCGGGCGGCTACGTCGCGGCCCAGCAGGAGATCGTCGACCTGCTGCGCCAGCGCGCGCGCCCGTACCTGTTCTCCAACACGCTCGCGCCGTCGGTCGTCGCCGGGACGCTCGCGGCACTCGAGCTCGTCGCCTCGTCCGACGAGGCCCGCGCGGCGCTGCACACCAACGCCGCGCTGTTCCGGGAGCTCATGACCGACGCGGGATTCGACCTGCTGCCCGGCTCGCACCCGATCGTGCCCGTGATGTTCGGCGACGCCGTGCTGGCCGCGGGGGTCGCGCGGGCCCTCGAGGCACGTGGCGTGTACGTGACGGCGTTCAGCTTCCCGGTCGTGCCGCGCGGCAAGGCCCGCATCCGGGTCCAGCTCTCGGCCGTCCACACCGAGGCGGACATCCGGGCGTGCGTCGAGGCGTTCGCGGCCGCGCGCGACGAGGTCGCTGCGTGACCACGATCGCGATGATCCCGGGGGCGGGCGGGGACGGCTGGTTCCTGCACCCCTTGGTCACCGACCTGCGCGGGCGCGGCTTCGACGCGTTCGCGGTCGACCTGCCCACGGCCGGCCCGCACGACGGGCTCGCCGCCGCCGCCGCCGACGCGGTGGTCGACGCGATCGGCGGCCGCACGGACGTCGTGCTCGTCGCGCAGTCGATGGGCGGCTTCACGGCGCCCCTGGTCTGGTCGCGCGTGAGCATGCGGATGGTCGTGTTCGTCAACGCGATGATCCCCCTGCCCGGCGAGACGGTCGGCGAGTGGGGCGAGAACGTCGGGTCGACGCAGGCACGAGAGACGGCAGCCCGGGCGGGCGGCTACCCCACGGAGTTCACCGACGAGGTCTACTTCCTCGACGGCTTCGCCCCCGAGCTGGTCCGCGACGTCGCCCGGCACGACAAGCCGCAGTCCGACGCCGTGTTCGCCGACTCGTCGCGGTTCTCCTGGCCCGACGCTCCGATCCACGTGATCGCGGGCCGCGACGACCGGCTGTTCCCGCTCGCGCTGCAGCAGCGCGTCGCGCTCGATCGGGTCGGCGTCGAGCCCGACGTGGTCCCGGGGGCCACCTCGCCCCGTTGAGCCACCCGTCCCCGATCGGCGCACTCGTCGCGGGGTACGTCGAGGATCTCGGTTGACCGCGGTGCTAGCGTCCGAATGACTCGATCGACCAGCCGGAGGTGACACCCATGGACGCAGGACCCCACCGGGTGCTCCCCAGCGCCCGCGACTGAACTGGTCGCGACCGGGAGCGCCGCACAGGCACATCGCGAAAGGCGACTCCCATGAACGTCTCGGACCCACGCATCACCCGCGCCCTCGTCCTCGCCGGAGCCGGCGCCGCCGGCAACGCCTGGGAGCTCGGCCTCGTCGCCGGGCTCGCGGCCGCCGGCGTCGACCTCACCGCGGCCGACCTCGTCGTCGGCACGTCGGCCGGCTCGACCGTGGCCGCCCAGATCACGAGCGGCACGCGACCGGCCGACCTCTACGCGGCCGTCGTCGCCGAGACTCCTCCCGCCGGTCCACAGCCGACCCGCCCGCCGCAGGCGTCCGCCCAGAGCTTCATGGACTGGTCGGACACGACCATCGCCTCCTCGGCGGACGCGGCGGAGATGCGCCGCCGGATGGGCGCCGCAGCGCTCGAGAAGGACACGCCCGATGACGCGGGCACGACCCGCTGGCGCGCGACCGTCGCGGCTCGGCTCCCCCGCCACGACTGGCCCGCGCAGCTGGTCCGGCTCGCCGCGGTCGACGCCCGCACCGGGGAACCGGTGGTCCTCGACCGCGACAGCGGGGTCGACCTGGTCGACGCCGTGGCCGCGAGCACGAGCAACGGCTTCGCCGGCACGTACGGCATCGGCGGGCAGCGCCTCATCAACGGCGGCTACCGGCGCAACGAGAACGCCGACCTCGCGGCCGGGTACGCGCGCGTGCTCGTGATGTCACCGTTCTCGGGCCGCACGCGCCACCCGCTCGCGTGGGGCATGGACCTCGCGACCCAGGTCGACGAGCTGCGCGCCGGGGGCAGCACGGTCGAGGTGGTGTTCCCTGACGCGAGCGCGGGCGACGTGTTCAACGCCAGGGCGATGGACCCGTCCACCCGCCCGCAGGCCGCGCGCGGGGGCTACGACCAGGGCCGTGCCCTCGCGCAGCAGCTCGCCGCGTTCTGGGGCTAGCGGCCGAACTCGGCCTCGCCGGAGGCGAGCGCGCGGCGGATCCTGCCGCCCATGTCCGCCGACACGGGCGGCAGCGCGTCCAGCGGGAACCACGCGGCGTCGGTGTTCTCGCCGTCCGCCGGGTGCGGCGTCCCAGAGACGTAGCGGAACCGGAACACCAGGTCGAGGTACTGCGCCCGGTCGCCATTCTCATAGGTCATCGGCGGCAGCACGTGCACCGAGGCGAGCCGCTCGGGCACCGCCACGACGTCGGCCTCCTCGAGCACCTCGCGCGCTCCCGCCACAGCGGGCTCCTCGCCGGGATCGATGATCCCGGTCACCGGGGTCCACGCCCCGGTGTCCGCGCGACGGACGAGCAGCACGTGGTCGTCGTCGCGCACCACCACCGCGGTCACGCCGCTGAGCCACAGCGACTCGTGACCGACGGAGGCTCGCAGCGCCAGGATGAACTCGGGGATCGCCACGGACCGATCGTAGGCGGGCGTCAGCCCGGATCCGTGCCCGGCTGAGCGGCCAGCGGCGGGCTGCCCTCCCGCCGCAAGGCGTTGCGTCCGACCACCTGCTGCCACGTCGCTGCCTGCTCGGACCGTGATCGCCCGACGAAGCTGACGACCCAGTGCATGAGGGTCGAGACGCGGTTCTTGAAGCCGATCAGGTACAGCAGGTGCACGCCGAGCCACAGTCCCCACGCGAACAGCCCGGCCGTCTCGAACCGGCCGATGCGAGCGACGGCATGGAACCGCGCGACCGTGGCCATCATGCCCTTGTCGCGGTAGTGGAACGGCGGAGCGGGCTCCTCGCCCCGCACCCGCCGGGTGATCGCGCGGGCCGCGTAGGTGCCGCTCTGCATCGCGAGCTGAGCGACCCACGGGTAGCCCTTGATCGTCATGAGGTCGCCCACGACGAAGACCTCGGGGTGGCCGGGCAGCGTGCAGTCGTCCTCCACCTCGATGCGCCCCGCGCGATCGGTGGGAGCGCCCGAGTCCTCGGCGAGCTGCGCCGCGAGCGGGGAGGCCCCGACGCCGGCAGCCCAGACCTTGCACGCGGCCTCGAGGCGGGTCCGCGTGCCGTCGGCGTCCTCGACGACCACACCGTCCTCGTCGACGTCGACCACCTTGCGCCCCAGCCACAGCTCCACGCCGAGCGACTCGAGGCGGTCGGCGGCCGCGCGGGACAGCTTGTCGCTGTAGCCGGGCAGCACCTGCGGGACCGGGTCGATGACGACGATGCGGGTCCGCGACGGGTCGATGTGCCGGAACGTGCCGGGCAACGTCCGCCGGGACAGCTCGGCGATCTGGCCCGCCATCTCGACGCCGGTCGCTCCCGCACCGACGACGACGAACGTGAGCAACCTGTCGAGGGTCTCGTCGTCGGTCGAGAGCTCGGCGAGCTCGAACGCGCCAAGGATGCGGCCTCGGACCTCGAGGGCGTCGTCGAGGCCCTTCAGGCCCGGCGCGAACTGCGCGAACTGGTCGTTGCCGAAGTACGACTGACCCGCGCCGGCCGCGACGATGATGCTGTCGTACGAGGTTCGCCGCTCACCGAGGGGCGAGGTCGAGGTGACCTCGCGTGCGTCGAGGTCGATGTGGGTGACGAGGCCGAGCAGCACCCGCACGTTGCGCTGCCGCTTGAGCACGTCGCGCGTCGGCGGCGCGATCTCTCCCGACGAGAGCACGCCCGTGGCCACCTGGTAGAGCAGCGGCTGGAACAGGTGGTGGTTGGTGCCGCTGAGCAACGTCACGCGGACCGGGGCGTGCGCGAAGGCCTGGGCGGCGAACAGCCCGCCGAACCCGGAGCCGACGATGACGACGTGGTGCAGCGGCGTGTCCATCCAGCGACGCTAGGTGCGGCGCATCCGGGCCGCACCCCAGGACGCTCGCCGAGCCGGACGCCGGACCCCGTGACACGATGCGCGACATGGTGCGTATCACCTCGATCGCCCCCGTCCTCCCCCGCCACGTCCACCCGCAGTCCGAGATCACCGCGGCCATCGCGCCCCTCCTGACGACCGACCCCCGGCGTCTGGCGACGATCGCGCGGATCCACGCCCACACGGGAGTCGAGACGCGGCACACGGTCCTGCCCCTGGACGCCTACGCGAACCTGACCTCGTTCGACTCGTCGAACGACGCCTTCGTCCGCGAGGGCACCGACCTGGCGGCCGAGGCCTGCCGGCGGGCCCTGGGTGAGGCAGGCGTCGAACCCGACGAGGTGGACCTGATCTTCTTCACCTCGGTCACGGGCATCTCCGCCCCGTCCGTCGACGCCCTGCTCGTCGCGCGGCTCGGGCTGCGCAGCGACGTCAGGCGCATCCCGTCCTTCGGGCTCGGGTGCGTGGCAGGGGCCGCGGGCATCGCCCGGGTCCGTGACTACCTCGTCGGCCACCCCCAGGACGTCGCGCTGCTCGTCTCGCTCGAGCTGTGCTCCCTGACGCTCCAGCACGGGGACGCCTCGATGGCCAACATCGTCTCGAGCGGGCTCTTCGGCGACGGTGCGGCCGCGGCGGTGATGCTCGGCGACGATCGCGCCGGTGACGCTCCCGGCGTCGACGTGCTCGACACCCGGAGCGCCCTGGTCCCCGACACCGCCGATGCGCTCGGCTGGGACGTGGGCGGCAGCGGCTTCCGGATCGTGCTCGCGGCGAGCCTCGCGGACATCGTCGGGGAGCACCTCGCCCCGGGTGTCGTCGACCTGCTCGCCGCGCACCAGCTCAAGGTCAGCGACGTCGGCACGTGGGTCGCGCACACCGGAGGGCCGCGCATCCTGCAGGCCGCGACCCGTGCGCTCGAGCTGCCCGACGACGCGTTCGCGGCGAGCTGGGCCTCGCTCGCGCGGGTCGGCAACCTCTCCTCGTCGGGCGTCCTGCACGTGCTGGCCGACGAGCTGCACGCGGGCGGCCACATCCCCGGTTCCCCGGGCGTGCTGTTCGCGATCGGCCCGGGTGTGTGCACCGAGACCGTCCTGCTGCGCTGGCCCGAGGAGACCTGGTGAGCCCCTACGACTGGTTGATCGTGGTGATCGCGCTCGAGCGGGTCGCCGAGCTCGTGGTGTCCCAGCGGCACGTGACCTGGGCGCTCGCGCACGGCGGGATCGAGTCCGGGCAGCGGCACTACCCACCGATGGTCGCGCTGCACACCGGGCTGCTGGTGGCGTGCGTCGTCGAGGTGCACGCCGCCGACCGCCCGTTCCTGCCCGCGCTGGGCTGGACCGCGCTGGCGTTCGTCGTCGCGGCGAACGCGCTGCGCTGGTGGTGCATCGCGACGCTGGGCCGGCACTGGAGCACCCGGGTGATCGTCGTGCCCGGCTCGACGCTCGTGCGCCGCGGTCCCTACCGCTGG
This sequence comes from Cellulomonas rhizosphaerae, assembly GCF_003470205.1. Classification (GTDB taxonomy): domain Bacteria; phylum Actinomycetota; class Actinomycetes; order Actinomycetales; family Cellulomonadaceae; genus Cellulomonas; species Cellulomonas rhizosphaerae. The sequence continues at coordinate 27,802 of NZ_QWKP01000216.1, read as the reverse complement.
TTCTCGCACCCCAACTACGTCGCCGTCGCGGTCGAGGGCCTGGCGCTTCCGCTCGTGCACACCGCGTGGGTCACCGCGATCGCCTTCACCGTCCTCAACGCGATCCTGCTCCTGCGCTTCCGGATCCCCACCGAGGAACGCGCCCTGCGCGCGCTCGTCGCATGACCATCGACGTGCTCGTCGTCGGCGGCGGACCGGTCGGGCTCGCCGCCGCGATCGAGGCGCGCCTGGCCGGGCTGTCCGTCACGGTCCTCGAGCCGCGCGCGACACCGGTCGACAAGGCGTGCGGCGAGGGGCTCATGCCCGGTGCCGTCGCGGCCCTGGCACGGCTCGGGGTGGACCCGACCGGGCACCGGCTGACGGGCATCCGCTACCTGTCCGGCACACGCGTCGCCGACCACCTCTTCGCGACGTCGCACGGCCGCGGCGTGCGACGCACCACGCTGCAGGCCGCGCTCGCGCGGCGGGCCGACGAGCTGGGCGCGCAGATCGTCACCGGGAAGGCCGGCGACGTCGAGCAGGACGCCGACTCGATCAGCTGCGCCGGCATCCGCGCCCGCTGGCTGCTGGCGTGCGACGGCCTGCACTCCCCCGTGCGTCGCGGGCTCGGGCTCGAGGTCGCGTCCCGCGCGCACGCCGGCCGCCGGTACGGGATCCGCCGCCACTTCCGCGTGGCCCCGTGGGCCGACCTCGTCGAGGTGCACTGGGGGCGGGACGTGGAGGCGTACGTGACGCCGGTCGACGACGACGTCGTCGGCGTGGCCCTGCTGGGGCCGCCGCACCGCGACTACGAGGACACGCTCGACGCGTTCCCCGACCTGCGCCGCCACCTGGCCGGGGCGCCGACGATCGGACCCGTGCGCGGCGCCGGACCGCTGCGCCAACGCACGTCGGCACGCACTGCCGGGCGGGTGCGGCTGGTGGGCGACGCCTCCGGCTACGTCGACGCGCTCACGGGCGAGGGCGTACGCGTCGGGCTGGCCCAGGCGCACGCGGCGATCGCGACCCTCGGGCCGGACGTGGCGACCGCGAACGCGCAGTACGAGCGCGCGTGGACCCGCGCGACCCGCAGCTACCGGGTGCTGACGTCGGGCCTGCTGGCTGCTGCGGGCTCGCCGCTCCGCGGCGGGATCGTGCCGCTCGCTGCCGCCACGCCCCGGCTGTACGGCAGCATCGTCGAGCGGCTCGCGCGCTGACCCGTCAGACGAACGCGCCCTCCCGCGCGGCGCCGCCGGTCGTCACGCGCCCGTCGGGCAGCACCGCGATGACGGCCACCGCGCCGTGGTCCCGCGCCCAGTCGACGCCCTCGGGCCCGAGCGCCAGCACCGTCGTCGCCAGCACGTCGGCGGTCATGAGGTCAGCGGCCACGACCGTGGCTGAGACGAGCCCCGAGGCGGGCTCGCCCGTCCGACCGTCCCAGACGTGGTGGCCGCGCTCGTAGAGCCCGGACGTCGCTACCGCGCCGTCGCGCACCTCGAGTATCGCCAGCATCCGCTGCGCGTCGGCGGGGTCTCGCACGCCGACGTTCCAGCCGCGCCCCGGCTCGGGCTCGCCCGCCGCCGCGACGTCTCCCCCGGCGTTCAGGCAGAACCGCGTGAGCCCGCCCGCGCGCAGCACATCGACCGCGCGCTGCGCGGCCCAGCCCTTGACGACGCCATCGGTGTCGAGCGACCCGTCGGGCCGTCGGACCGAGAACGCGCCACCCGAGTCGGCCGACGCGCGCTCGGCGACGGCAAGCACCTCGCGCAGGTCGTCGGACATCTCCCACGGCACGATCTCGCCGCGCCCGTAGCGGCTCACCTCGCTGCTCGCGTCGAAGCGGCTGAACCGGCGGTTCGCCGCGTGCAGCACCTCGAACGCGTCCGAGACCAGCCCCCAGACGTGATCGCGGCGCGCGCCGGGCACGTCGAGCGACATCGGGATGCCCATCACGGTCTCCTGGTGGCGCACCAGCTCAGCCCCTCTGGTCGATCGCGGACTGCAGGGACTCGAGGTACCCCTGCGAGGTGTACGTCGCCCCCGAGACGGTGTCGATCTGCGCCGACTGCGCAGCGAGCGCCTCCTGGGTCAGCACCGGCACGGCCTGCTGGTTGATGCGCTCGCTCTCGCGTTCGCGGCTCGGGGTCTGCAGGGCCGTGATGTCGGTGATCGTGTCGCCCGAGAAGGTCACGGACAGCTGGATCGGGCCGTACCGGGTCTGCTCGACGTCGCCGACGATCGTCACGTCGTCCGAGGACGACGAGGCGTCGCCCCCGGTGTCCGTGCCGGAGTCGGTACCGGCCGAGCCGTCGGTCGTGCCGCTGTCCGACGAGCCCGACGAGTCCGCAGACCCAGCGTCCGGCGACCCAACACCCGACGATCCCGTCGTCGCCGTCGCCGCCGGCGCCGCGGCCACCTCGGGCGCGACCCCCGCGAACTTCGCGATCCCGGCCGCCGCCATCGCAGCCACCGCCCCCACGTACAGCAGCGTCCCCCGCCACGGTCGTGCAGCCATCAGCCGATCTCCTCTCGGTGGATCGCGGCCGCGGGCACGCCGAGGGCGCGCGCGGACCGCACGACGGTCGTGATCATGGCCGGCGGCCCGCACACGAAGACGTCACGCGCGGCGACGTCCGGCACGAGCGCCCGCAGGTGGGCCGGGGCGAGCGGGTCGTACCCGAGCTCGGCCCGACGTCCGGGCACCGGCAGGTAGCGCAACCGGGCCGACTCCGTGAACTCGCCGGCCAGGGCCAGCCCGTCGGCCGTGTGCGCGCGGTGCACCACGACGACCTCGTGCCCGCGCCCCACCAGCTCCTCCGCGAGCGCGCGCACCGGTCCGATGCCCGCGCCGCCGCCGACGAGCAGCACCTGGTGGGTCGAGGCGCGGTCGGCCGTGAACCGCCCGAACGGCCCCTCCACCTGCACGCGCGTCCCGGGCCGCAGGCCGGCGACCGCCGTGGAGTGGTCACCGAGCGCGCCGATGGTCAGCCGGAGCCGGTCGTCGGTCGGGACCATCGACAGCGAGTACGGGTGCGCGGTGCCCAGGTGCCCGCGGGTCACGAACCGCACGAGCAGGTGCTGACCCGCCTGCGCGTGCAGCTGGGACAGCCCGGCGCCGGACAGCCACACGCTGACCAGTCCGCGCCCCTCGGGCACCACGGCCGAGACGCGCAGGGCGAGGCGACGGTGGTCGAGCAGCGGCAGGACCGTCCGCCAGACGAGGATCGCCCCGCCCGTCGCGGCGTAGAGCACGATCCACGCGATACGAGCCCACGAGGACGAGACGAAGTGCGTCCCGCCGGCGACCTGGTGGAAGAACGCGAGGAAGATCCCGACGTAGACCGTCAGGTGGATGGCGAACCACACCTCGTACCGCAGCCGGCGACGAGCCAGCCGCGCGCTCGAGACGCCGACGGCCACGAACAGCACGGTCCCGACCAGCGCCCACCACAGGTACGGCTGCGTCCTCAGCGCGGCGGGCACCTCGGCCCACACCGACACCCGGTCGAGCAGCGCGCCACCGACGATCATCAGCAGCACGTGCGTGACGACGAGCAGCACGACGGTCGTGCCGAGCGACCGGTGCCACGCGACGAGCCGGTCGAACCCGACCGACCGCTCGAACCACGGCACCCGCGCGATGAGCAGCACCTGCGCGCACACGAGGAACGACGCGAGCAGCCCGGCCAGCTCCCCCACGCTCATGAGCGCGCCACCGGGCGCCGCGGCGACGGCCGGCGACGCGCCCTGCCACCAGAACATGAGGACGGCCGCGCACCCGAGCCAGGTCGCGACCAGCACGGCGGACACGCGACGACGCGGCGCGGGCGCACGCCCGGCGACGGCAGCGATCGTCGGCGGGGCGACTCGTGTCGTCGTGGTCATGGGTTCACTGTGCGCACCGGTCCTCCGAGAGTTCTCGGAGTTTCCTGTGCGCCCGCCATGAGTCACAACCAGCGGCGGCGCTTGAAGATCCGGTAGAGCACGAACCCCATGACGACCATCGCGGTCAGCGCGAGCGGGTACCCGAAACGCCAGTCGAGCTCGGGCATGTGCGTGAAGTTCATGCCGTAGATCGTCCCGACGAGCGTCGGCGCGAACAGGATCGCGGCCCACGACGAGATCTTCTTGACCTCCTCGTTCTGCGCCAACCCGGACTCGGTCAGCTCGCGCATGACGTCGTTCTGCTGCTGGGTCACGAGCGTCGAGTGCACGACGAGCGCGTTCTCGAGCAGCACGCGGAACCCGTCGGCCCGCTCGGCGATCCGCAGCGCGTGGTCGAGCACGTCGCGCAGCGAGCGCTGCAGCTCGAGGTCCACCTGGTACTTGTCCGCGCCGCGGCGCAGCGCCTCGAGCATCTCCTGCAGCGGACCGGTGGCCCGCTGGAAGGAGATGACCTCGCGCAGCAGCTCGTAGATGCGCCGCGAGACGGCCGGGTCGCCGCCGAACAGCTGGTCCTGGATCTCGTCGATGTCGTTCTCGAGCCCGGCGATGACCGGCCCGTACCCGTCGACGACCTGGTCGAACACCGCGTACAGCACGGCCTCGGGCCCGCGCGCGAGCAGCGCGGGGTCGCTCTCGAGGCGCCGCCGCACGTCGCCGAGGTCCGGCTTCTCGGCGTGCCGGACGGTGACGACGAACTCGGGTCCGATGAACAGGTGCACCTCGCCGAACGCGACCTCCTCCTCGGCGTCGAGGTACCAGGCCGGCCGGAGCACGACGAACAGCGTGTCGCCGTAGCGCTCGAGCTTGGCGCGCTGGTGCCCCTTGAGCGCGTCCTCGACGGCCAGCGGGTGCAGCGAGAACTCGGCCGCGACCGAGTGCAGCTCGGCCTCGTCGGGCCGGTACAACCCGATCCAGGCCATGCCGTTGCGCTCGCGCAACAGCTCGTAGGTGTCCTCGAGCGTGTGCGGGTTCCCGGAACGGTCGCCGTCGACGTAGATGGCGTTGTCGATGAGTGCCACGGGGCACCTCCTGCCTGCGTGCTGGCCGGGGCCCGGTGGAGCCCGGGGTACAGCATGCGGCCTGCCGCGACGCCCGAGGACTCGTTTTGCCGGGTCCCGGCGTCAAGGTCGCGTCAAGGACCACGAACGCCCCGGCCGCCGCTCCGTGGAGCAGCGGCCGGGGCGTCGCGATCAGCGGGTCAGCGAGCCTCGACCAGCTCCGGCACGTCCGCACCGGCCTCGCGCGACTCGTCGACCGGCTTGTCGTCCGCGAACAGGTCCTCCGCGGAGGCAGCCTCGTACTGCTCCAGGTCGAGGATCCGCTCGCGCTTGGCGACCACCGTCGGCACGAGCGCCTGCCCCGCGACGTTCACCGCGGTGCGGCCCATGTCGAGGATCGGGTCGATCGCGAGCAGCAGGCCCACGCCGGCCAGCGGCAGGCCGAGCGTCGAGAGCGTCAGGGTCAGCATGACGACCGCGCCGGTGAGCCCGGCGGTCGCGGCGGAGCCGACCACGGACACGAACGCGATGAGCAGGTAGTCCGTGAGCCCCAGGTGGATGCCGAAGATCTGCGCGACGAAGATCGCCGAGATCGCCGGGTAGATCGAGGCGCAGCCGTCCATCTTGGTCGTCGCCGCGAGCGGCACGGCGAACGAGGCGTACGAGCGCGGCACGCCGAGGTTGCGCTCGACCACGCGCTCGGTCAGCGGCAGCGTGCCGACCGACGAGCGCGAGACGAACGCGAGCTGGATCGCCGGCCACGCGCCGCGGAAGAAGCTCGCGATGCGCAGCCCGTTGCTCTTCAGGATCACCGGGTAGACCACGAACAGCACGATCGCGAGCCCCACGTAGATCGCCACGGCGAACGTGCCGAGCGGCTCGAGCAGGTCCCACCCGTAGGTCGCCACGGCCTTGCCGATCAGGCCCAGGGTGCCCAGCGGCGCGAGGCGGATGACCCACCACAGCACCTTCTGCACGACGGCCAGCGCGGAGCGCGTGAAGCCGAGGAACTGGTCCGCGGGCTTGCCCGTGCGCAGGACCGCGATGCCGACGACGATCGCGATGACGACGATCTGCAGCACGTTGAACGAGATCGAGGTGCTCGCGTCGATGCCGCCGCCGTCGATCGCGGACGCGTCGGTCGAGGCGCCCAGGCCCAGGAAGTTGCCCGGGATGAGGCCGTCGAGGAAGTCGAGCCAGCTCGCGCTGACGCCGGGGTCGACGCCCGCCTCGGGGCTGAGCGTCGAGTGCGAGCCCGGCTGGAACAGCAGGCCCAGGCCGATGCCGACCGCGACGGAGATCGCGGCGGTGATGGCGAACCAGAGCAGGGTCTGCCACGCGAGGCGCGCGGCGTTCGTCACCTGCTGCAGGTTCGCGATCGACGTGACGATCGCGAGGAACACGAGCGGCGGGACGATCGCCTTGAGCAGCGTGATGAACGACGAGCCGATGGTGTCGAGCGTCGTGGTCAGCCAGTTCGGGTCGCCCCCGGCGGTCTCGCCCATCTGCAGGGCGATCCAGCCGAGGAGCACACCGAGCCCGAGGCCGAGCAGGACCTGGACGGTGAAGGAGGGAAGACGCAGCCGGCGCTTGGGCACGGCGATGGTGTCAGTCACGGGAAGCCTTCTGGGTGGGGGACGCGAGGGCGGCGGGTGCGACTACCGCCGACACAGCGCGCTGGCGACCCGGTGCAGGTCGACGGTGCGGCGCTCGGTCAGGTTCCACGGACTCACGAGGAAGGCTCCAGGGTGCTCGGGGTCGGCCGGGTTCGGCGGCCTTCGGGGGCAACCGGGGGCGGCGTCAGTTTCTTCCGGCAATCGGCCGACGAGAGCGAGGTCACACCACCGCCCGCGGCACGCGTTCACGCACCCGTTACCTCCCGGCCGCGCGCCCAGCGGTGCCCGACTTGTACGTTTGGCCTGATCAGGCGATCGCCACAGCCCGATCGCCCCACCGCTCACCTGGAGGACTGGCATGGCCACGATCACCACCCCGGATGGCACCGAGATCTTCTACAAGGACTGGGGCACGGGCCAGCCCCTCGTCTTCAGCCACGGCTGGCCGTTGTCCTCCGACGACTGGGACGCCCAGCTCCTGTTCTTCGTCCAGCACGGCTTCCGCGTGATCGCACACGACCGCCGCGGCCACGGCCGATCCACGCAGACCAGCGACGGCCACGACATGGACCACTACGCCGACGACCTGGCCGCCCTCACCGAGCACCTCGACCTGCACGACGCGGTCCACATCGGCCACTCCACGGGTGGCGGCGAGGTCGTGCGCTACCTCGCGCGGCACGGCGAGAGCCGCGCGTCCAAGGCGGTGCTCATCGCCGCGGTGCCGCCGATCATGGTCCAGACCGAGTCGAACCCGCGCGGGCTGCCGAAGGAGGTCTTCGACGGCATCCAGGAGCAGGTGGCGACCAAGCGCTCGAACTTCTACCGCGACCTGCCGTCGACCGCGTTCTACGGGTTCAACCGCCCGGGCCGCGAGCCGTCCGAGGCGATCATCGCCAACTGGTGGCGCCAGGGGATGATGGGCGGCGCGAAGGCGCACTACGACGGCGTCGTCGCGTTCTCCCAGACGGACTTCACCGAGGACCTGAAGAAGATCACGCTGCCGGTGCTGGTCATGCACGGCGACGACGACCAGGTGGTCCCCTACGCGGACTCCGGCCCGCTGTCGGCGCAGCTGCTGCGCAACGGCACGCTCAAGACGTACGCGGGCTTCCCGCACGGCATGCCGACGACCGAGGCGGCGACGATCAACGCCGACCTGCTGGAGTTCATCCAGTCCTGACCGGCCCGACGAGGGCGGTCCCGCACCTGCGGGGCCGCCCTCGTCGCTACGGTGGACCCGAACCCCGACCGCATCGCACCGAGGAGTCCCGATGGGCCTGTTCTCCCGCTCCAAGCCCGAGCCCGAGCCCGCTCCCGCCCCGGCAGCCGCGCCGACCGTCAACCTGACCAAGGGCTCGCGGATCACGCTGACCAAGTCGGCCGCCGAGCGCCCGACGATCGAGGCGAGCAACGGCTGGACCGCGAAGAAGAAGGACTACGACCTCAAGGCGCTGGTCCGCTACCGCGACGGTCGCCTGGTCTACGTCGGTGCCGCCAACGCGGACGAGGTGCTGGTCACGCCCGACGGAGCCGTCCGGCACTCGGGCGACATCCGCACGCCGGGAGCCCTCGAGACGATCACCATCACGTGGCACCCGGACATCGCCTCGATCGCACTGTCGAGCTACTCCGCCCTGGAGAACGGCACCGGGAGCTTCCGCGAGTACGGCGTGTACGTGAACATCGCCAACGGCCCCCAGATCGTCGGCCTTGCCGCCTCCGATTCGAGCGCCGACGCCACGCAGTACACCCTGTGCTTCGGCGAGGTCCTGCTCGGCGAGGACCGCACGTTCACCGTGGTCAACCTCGAGCTCTACTCCAAGCCCGGGTCCGAGAACCGCGTGGGCTACAAGAAGGGCGCGGTGAAGATGGACATCGGGCCCGTGGGCCAGCAGAAGTAGCGCGTCACGCGGGGACGGCCGCGGCCGTCCGGGCACGGGACACGACGACGGCTCCGACGACCACCGCGACGGCACCGAGCGCGGCGAGCGGCCAGGGCGAGACGAGCTGGACGACGAGAGTCACGCCGACGCCGGCGAACGCGACGAGCCACCCCCGGGTGCCGCGCAGGAGTCCGGCGGCGACGCCGAGCAGCACCATCGTGGCGAGGGCCAGGACGATGACGAGCCCGAACGGCCCGATCGCCCCCAGGATGAAGTCGGCCCCGAACGGCTGCCCCGCCACCACGCCCGCGGCGTCGTTCACAGCCGCCCCCGCCCACAGCGTCAGCGCGGCCGCGACGGCGCAGATCCTCCCGCCGACGGTCCGCCCGCCCGAGCGCTCGGTCCGCGGCCGGCCCAGCGCCAGGGTGACGAGCGCCGCCAGCAGGCCGACGAACAGCGCGGCCGGGGCGGGGTGGTCGATCACGGTCGGCTCGCCGGGCAGCGGCACGACCGACGTCTCCCCGCGGTACCCGAAGCCGATCCGCTGCCACGTCCCGGCCTCGTCACGCACGGCGAGCCCGTCGCCGTCGTTGGCCGCGTAGACCCGGAACCCGTCGGGCGTCGTCAGGACGGCGACACCTTCGGTCTGCAGCGGAGGGATGTCGCCCTCGTACCGGTCGGCCAGTCCCTGCAGCGCAGCGCCCGAGACCGACCACTCCGTGCTCCAGGTGCTGCCGCCGTCCGTGCTGTGCTCGACCTCGAGCCCAGGGCCGTCGCCGGCCCGGAAGCAGTCGTCTCCCGAGCACTGGACCTCGCGGTCGGCGTCGACCGCGACGAACCGGGCCGCCAGCTCGTCGGCGCGGTCGCTGGAGTAGGGCACGGCCTCCCAGGTCTCGCCGTCCGATGACCGGTACCAGGTCGCCCCGGCGAAGTCGTCCCCCGAGTACGCGTCCGCGACCACGAGCACCCCGTCGACGACGCCGATGTGCGTAGCGCCGTCCGCGCCCATGCTGCTCGTCGCCGCGGTCGCCAGCACCGCGGCGGGCAGCACGACGAGCAGCGCGAGCTGGCGCTTCGGGGCGCGCGCCCCGCGAGCGGCGGCCAGGAGCGCGAGGCCGAGCGCGGGCAGCGCGAGCAGGTCCGTCGGGTCGGCGAGCACCACGCTCCGGCCGGCGACGAGGCTCAGGATCGCCGACGCGGCAGCGGCGCCGAAGGCCGTCACCTTCACGACCACGAACACGGCCCCGGCCGCCGCCACGCTCCATCCGGCGCCGATCCGGCGTCGTGCGGTCAGCGCCACGACCGTCGCGAGCAGCGGCGGGGCGAGCACCAGCCACGCGACATCGGACAGCTTCCCCGTCCACCACGTGCCGTACGCCGCCTTGAGCACGTGGTCGTTGAGCACCAGGACCGCGAGCGCGACGAGCGTCACGGGGTGCGTCAGCCACGCCACTGCCGGTCGTGCCTCGCGCATGGGCGCCCCTCCCCCTCGTCCTTCGAGGCATCGACGCGCGCGGACGGCGGCTTGACCCGGTTCGCGAACCGTCACCGAATCGATGCACACGCCGGTGCCCGGGTGGATAGTGGAAGCCCGACCCGACCGTGAGGACGCGAGATGACGTCAGACAAGCACTCGAAGGGCCCGCGCGACATCCAGCGCCTGATCCGCCTGGCGACCTTCGGCCTCGCGGTCGCGGCGATCGTCAAGGAGGTCCGCACGCCGGCCGAGGAGCGCGAGTGGCACGGCGTGGTCGTCGGCTTCGTGCCCTACGACTTCCGGATCCCGACGATCGCGCGCCTCAAGAAGCGCATGTGGGACCCGGAGAGCTCGCACGTGATCAACCCGAGGGTGTTCGGGGTCGGCTGGACGGTCAACCTCGGCAAGGTCGTGTCGGTCGCGCGGCAGCAGATCGGGTCGTAGTCAGACGGCCTCGCACCGCAGCAGCACCGCGTTCTCCGGTGCCAGCAGCGGCGCCGCGAACCCAACCTCGGCGAGCACCCGACCCGAGGCGGTGACCCCGCCGGGCCACCACGCGGGCGGCCGCGGCTGGACGACCGTCGGCTCGGCGCCCACGTCGACGACCGTCACGCGGTAGGACCGCTCAGGGTCGAGGCCCGGCAGGCGGACGGCGGGCGGCAGCGCGCCCTCCGCGGTCCCGAGCGCGACCACGGCGAACAGCGCCTCGGAACGGTCCGGCGCGACGACGCCGTGCGTGATCCAGGCGGGGTCGCTCGAGTCGCCGCGCACCACGACGCCGCCGTGCAGCAGCGCGCGCGAGGACCGGTAGAGCGCGGTCCAGCGGGTCACTGCGGCGAGCTCGTCGGCCGAGGCGCGCGTGAGGTCCCACTCGATCCCGGCGTGCCCGAACAGCGCGGTGACCAGCCGGAACGAGAGCGTGGCCGTCCGCCCGGTGGTGTGCGCGCGGGCCGCTCCCAGGTGGCTGCCGAGGTACTCGGGCGGGATCACGAGCCCGGTCCAGCGCTGGATCGACTGCCGCTCGAGCGGGTCGTTGGTGTCGCTCGTCCACACACGGTCGACGAGCGGCAGGATCCCCAGGTCGATCCGGGCACCACCCGACGCGCAGGACTCGATCTCGACGGTGGTGTGGTCCGCCCGCAGCGCGGCCAGGAGCCGGTAGAGCGCGCGGGTCTGCCCGTGCGCCCCCGACGCGAGCAGGTCGCGGTTGTGGTCCCACTTGAGGTACGCGATCGGGTACTCGGACAGCAGCGCGTCGAGCCGGTCGCGCACGTGGTCGAAGGCGGCGGGCTGCGTCAGGTCGAGCACCCGCTGGTGGCGCCAGGTCCCCGCGCCCACCAGCCACTCGGGGTGCTCGCGAGCCAGGTCGGAGTCGGGGTTGACCATCTCGGGCTCTACCCAGAGGCCGAACTCCATGCCCGCGCCGGTGACCCGCTCGATCAGCGGGGTCAGGCCGTCGGGCCACTTGTCCGCGTCGACGAACCAGTCCCCCAGCGCCCGCGTGTCGTCGCCGCGGCCGCGGAACCAGCCGTCGTCGAGCACGAACCGCTCGACGCCCACGGCGGCCGCCGCGTCGACCAGCGGCTCGAGGCGCTCGAGCGAGTGGTCGAAGTACACGGCCTCCCACGTGTTGAGCACGAGGGGGCGGGGGCGGTCGATCGCCGACCACGAGCGGATCCACGCGTGCAGCCGGTCCGAGAGCCCGTCGAGGCCGGCGTCCGACCAGACGAGCACGGTCCACGGCCCGGTGTAGCTCTCGCCCGGCGCGAGCGTGACCTCACCGGGGGCGAGCAGCTCGCCTCCACCGAGCACCGAGACGCCCAGCGACGAGCGCTCGAGCCACGAGACCGAGTCGCCGCTCCACGCGACGTGCGCGGCCCAGACCTCGCCGTGCCGGAAGCCGAACCCCGGCACGCCGACGGTCAGCAGGAGCGCGTCGTCGTGGCCGGGGCGGCCGTGCCGCGACTCGCGCGACCAGACGCCGTGCGGCGGCCGGTGCCGCTGCGGTCGGCGCTCGTGGCTCCACAGGCCGGAGAAGTCGAGCACCTCGCGCGCGCGGTCGGGGACGGGGACGACGACGGCCGCCGAGTCGACCGCCAGCGGGGCCGACCCCACGTTGCTGACGATCTGACGCAGGCGCAGCACGCCCTGCGGGGTCAGCTCGACCTCGGTCTCGACGGCCACGCCGGCCGCCGCGTCGAGCGTGGCGAACCCGCCCGCGGAGCGCAGGTCGAGATCGAGCGGCGCTCCCGGACGGTGCACCGCCACCGCGGGCCGCCCGCTCCACCCGGAGGCGAGAGTCGGCACGAGTGAGACGGCCAGCGGGTGGTCGACCGAGCTCGGTGGCACGGCGGGGACCGTCGCGGCCGCGAGCGCAGCGAGGTCCTCGTCGGGCAGGTCGCCGAGGTCACGGCCCCAGTGCACGACCCGGGGCACGCCCGTGCCGCGGGCGTCGATGACTGCGCTGACGCCCGCGGCACGGAGGTGGTGGAGCAACTCGGTCAGCCCTTCACCGGGATCGACTGGGCCTTCATGGTGTCAATCGTCGACTGCTGCCCGGAGGTCAGCGCCTCGAGCAGGGTGCCCTTGCCGCTGGCGGCGGACTTGAAGCCGTCGGACACGTCAGCGTAGGTCTGCGTCATGGTCGGTCCCCACACGAAGTCGGGGTTGACCTCGCCGGAGGCCTGCGCGAACACGTCGTAGATCGGCTGGCCGCCGTAGAACTCGACGCCCTCCTTGAGCACGGGCAGGTCGAGCCCGGCCTTCGTGGCGGGGTAGATGTTCGCCGCCTTGTTCAGCGCGGTCAGCGCCTCGTCGGACGTGTTGAGCCACAACGCGAACTTCGCCGACTCGTACAGGTGCTTGCTGCCCTTGAGCACGGCGATCGACGAGCCGCCCCAGTTGCCGGCGGCCTTGTCGCCCGCGTTCCACTGCGGAGCGAGCGCGACGGACCACTTGCCGGAGGTGTCCGGTGCGCCGCTCGCGATCGAGTTGGCACCCCACACCGCGGAGTTCCAGGTCCAGACCTTGCTCGAGTTGTAGGCGTTGTTCCACTCGTCGGTCCACGCCGGGTACGTCGAGACGAGGTCCTCGGCGATCAGGTCCTGCCAGTAGTCGGCGACCTCCTTCGACGCGCCGGTGGTCATGTCGACGGTCCAGTCGCTGCCGTCGTTGGCGAACCACTGACCGCCGGCCTGCCACACGAAGCCCGCGAACTGGTTGATGTCCGACTGCGAGAAGTTGGTGATGTACCCACCGAGGGCGCGGATCTTCTTCGCGGCCTCCTTGTACTCCGCCCACGTGGTCGGCACGGGGATGTCGTTCTTCTTGAACAGGTCCGAGCGGTAGAACAGCGCCATCGGGCCCGAGTCCTGCGGGACGCCGTAGACCGACGAGTCGGTGCCGAGCGTCACCTGGCCCCAGGTCCAGTCGACGAACTTGTCCTTGGCGGCGACGACGTCCTTGCACGCGGCCAGGTCCTCGAGGCCGTCCTGCACGCGGAAGTTCGGCAGCGCGTCGTACTCGATCTGGCCCAGGTCGGGCGCGTTGCCGGCCTTGAGCTGGTTGAACAGGTTCTGGTAGGTGCCGGCGTTGCCGCTCGGACCCGTCTGGACCTTGACCTGGATGTCAGGGTTCTTGTCGTTCCACAGCTTCACGACGTCCTCGATGCCGGGGATCCACGACGTGAACTGCAGGGTGACGTTGCCGCCCGAGGGTGCGCAGGCGCCCGCGTCGGCGGCGTCGGTGCTGCCTTCGGTGCTCCCGCCCGAGCTCGAGCAACCGGCCAGGGCGACCGTAGCGAGCAGGGCAACGGTGGCCGCTCTCTTGGTGAACATGGTGATCCATTTCCTGGTGGGGGTGGAGCCGTGCGGACAGCACGGCGTGGGGTCGTTCAGTCAGGGGGTCACTTCAGCGAGCCGGTGCCCAGACCGGTGCGCCAGAAGCGCTGCAGGAGGAGGAAGGTGACGACGAGCGGCACGATCGAGACGAGCGCGCCGACGAGCACGAAGGTGCGCAGCTCGGGGAACTGGTTGAGCTGGGAGTTCCACGTGTAGAGCCCGAAGGTCACCGGGAAGAGCTTCTCGCTGCGCAGCATGATCAGCGGGAGGAAGAAGTTGTTCCAGATCGCGACGAACTGGAACAGGAACACCGTGACCAGCGCGGGCATCATCAGCCGGACCGAGACGGTGAAGAACGTGCGGATCTCGCCGGCGCCGTCGATGCGGCTCGCCTCGAGCAGCTCGTCGGGCACGCTCGCCGCGGCGAACACCCGGCCCAGGTACACGCCGAACGGGCTGACGATGCTCGGCAGGAACACCGCCCAGTACGTGTTCGTCAGGTGGACCTTGCTGAACAGCAGGAACAGCGGCAGCGCGAGCGCGGTAGCCGGCACGAGCACGCCGCCGAGGACGACGTTGAACAGCAGCTCGCGCCCGGGGAACCGGTACTTGGCCAGGGCGTAGCCGCACATGCCGGCGATGAGCGTCGCGAGGAACGAGCCGACGCCCGCGTACAGGACGCTGTTGCCGAGCCACTGCAGGTAGAGCCCGTCGCGGTACTGGAAGAGCGCCTTGAGGTTGCCGACCAGGTCCATGTCGGCGAACCACAGCGGGTTCGACGAGAGGAACTCGCCCGACGACTTCGTGGACGCGACCACGAGCCACCAGATCGGGATGAGGAAGTAGACCGTGAAGATCCCCATGACGAGCATGGCGCCCGTGCGGGACAGCAGGGACTCGCGCACGCCCGTCGCGCGCGGCCTGGTGGACGACGCGGCGGTCCGCTCGGCGGTGGCGACGCTCATGACGCGTCCTTTCGCTGCGTGAACTTCAGGAACGTGAAGGACAGGACGAACGTCGCCAGCGCGAGCACCACGGAGAACGCGGCCGCGAGGTTGAAGTTCGGGATCGACGAGGTCGCGTAGACGGTCATGTTCGGCGTGAACGTGCTGGTCACGGCCGAGCTGAAGGACCGGAACACCTGCGGCTCGGCGAGCAGCTGGAGCGTGCCGATGATCGAGAAGATCGCCGTCAGGACGATCGCGGGCCGCACCATCGGGATCTTGATCGACCACGCGATGCGCGCCTGGCTCGCGCCGTCGAGCCGCGCCGCCTCGTACACCTCGGTGGGGATCGCCAGCAGCGAGGAGTAGATGATCAGCATGTTGTAG
This sequence comes from Cellulomonas rhizosphaerae, assembly GCF_003470205.1. Classification (GTDB taxonomy): domain Bacteria; phylum Actinomycetota; class Actinomycetes; order Actinomycetales; family Cellulomonadaceae; genus Cellulomonas; species Cellulomonas rhizosphaerae. The sequence continues at coordinate 12,731 of NZ_QWKP01000216.1, read as the reverse complement.
CCGACGAACACCCAGGTCACGACGTTGGCGATCGACCACAGCACGAGGTCCGCCGACAGGAAGTGCACGTTCTGGGTCAGCGCTGTGAACGGCGACAGGTCGGGCGAGAACAGGAAGCCCCACATGATCGCCGCGATGACCCCGGGCACCGCGTACGGCACGAAGAACGCGAGCCGGAAGAACTTCTTGCCCTTGACCAGAGGCGAGTCGAGCAGGAGCGCGAACAGCAGCGCGAGCCCGAGCATCACGGGCACCTGCACGACGCCGAACAGCAGCACCCGGCCGACCGAGCGCCAAAACGGCGCGTTCTGGAAGACCAGCGCGTACTGCTGCAGCCCGCCGAAGACCTCGGTCGCCTTGCCGAACGTGCCCTCGCGCTCGACGACGAGCGTCGACTGGACGATCGCGTAGCCGATCGGGACCAGGTAGAAGGCGGCGAACAGCACGCCGAACGGCACGACGAACGCGAAGATCGCGCCCTTGTGGTGCACCTTGGTCCGGCGCTTGCGCCCGCCCGTGCGCCCGGGGGCGGGGGTGGTGAGTGTCGCGGTCATGCCGCGCTCCTCTCTCGGATGATCCGCACGGCGCCGGCGGGCACGGTGACCGAGGCGTCCGCCCAGGTGCCGGTGACCAGCTCGTGCCCGACGACGTCCACGTCGACGTCGTCCGTGCGGTGGTTGATGAGGAAGAGGTAGGACCGGTCGGCGGCGCTGCGGCGCACGACGTCCAGCCCGTTGCCCGCCGCCGGGTGGCGGTCGACGCCGGCCTCGGCGAGCACGCGCTCGACGAGCCCGCCCAGGCTCTTGCTGTCGAGCGTCGTAGCCACGTACCAGGCGGTCCCGGTGCCGCGCGCGTTCCGGGTGACGGCAGGGACCCCGCTTGCGGGGCCGTCGACGAAGGAGTCGACCGCCGTGGCCGTCGTCGTCGTGAGCCGCTCGGTCCACAGGCGTGCCGTCGCGCCCGACGAGAGCGCCACGGACTCGTCCGCCCGCAGGGGTGCGAACTCCTCGACCCGGACGCCGAGCAGGTCGCGGAACGCACCGGGGTAGCCGCCGAGCCGCACGCGGTCGTCCTCGTCGACGATGCCGCTGAAGAAGGTGACCACCGCGGTGCCGCCGGCCTGGACGTAGTCGTCGAGCTCCGTGGCAGCGGCGTCCGAGACGAGGTACAGGCCGGGCACGACGACGACGCGGTAGCCGGACAGGTCCGCGCCGGGGCGCACCACGTCGACCGTCACGCCCGCCGCGTGCAGCGCGCCGTACAGCGCGTGCACCTGGTCGAGGTAGGCGACGTCGTGGCTCGGGCGCATCTCCGCCTCGGCGGCCCACCAGTTCTCCCAGGAGAAGACGAGCGCGACGTCGGCCTCGACGCGCGTCCCCGCGACCTCGCCGAGCCGGTCCACGAGGTCGCCGAGCTCGACCACCTCGCGCCAGCTCGCGCTGTCCGTGCCGGCGTGCGGCACGAGCGCGGAGTGGAACTTCTCCGACCCCTGCTGGGAGGCGCGCCACTGGAAGAAGCACACGCCGTCGGCGCCGCGCGCGACGTGGGTCAGGGAGTTGCGGACCATCTCGCCCGGCCCCTTGGTCAGGTTGAGCGGCTGCCAGTTCACCGCGCCCGTCGAGTGCTCCATGAGCAGCCACGGGGCGCCCTGCGCGAGCCCGCGGGTCGCGTCGGCGGCGAAGGCGAGCTCGGCCGTGGGGTCCTCGAGCCGGTGGTCGAGGTAGTGGTCGTTCGCGACGACGTCGACGTGGCCGGCCCAGTCCCAGTAGTCGAGGTTGCGGATGTGCGCGGTGACCATGAAGTTGGTCGTCACCGCGACGCGGCTGTGGCGCCGGATCGTCTCGGCCTCGGCCAGGTAGTAGCCGAGCACCTCGTCGGAGCTGAAGCGCTGGAAGTCGAGCACCTGGCCCGGGTTGCGGGTCGAGAGTGTCAGCCGCGGCGTGCCGATCTCGTCCCAGCCGTAGTAGCGCTGGCTCCAGAACGTGGTGCCCCACGCCGCGTTCAGGCGCTCGATCGTGCCGTACCGCGCCTCGAGCCAGCGGCGGAACGCGGCCGCGCTCTCGTCGCAGTAGCACAGCGCGTTGTGGCAGCCGAGCTCGTTGGACACGTGCCAGACGGCCACGCCCGGGTGGTCGCCGTAGCGGGCCGCGACCTGCTCGACCAGCTCGAGCGCATAGCGGCGGAACACCGGCGAGCTCGGGCACCAGGCCTGCCGCCCGCCCGGGAACCGCGTGGTGCCGTCCTGCGCCATCGGCAGGATCTCCGGGTGGCGCGTGGTCAGCCACGGCGGCGGCGAGGCCGTCCCGGTGCCGAGGTTGATGCGGATGCCCGCGTCGTGCAGCAGCCCGACGACCGTGTCGAGGCCGGTGAAGTCGACGATCCCGTCGGGCCCCTGCAGGTGCGACCAGCCGAAGATGTTGATGGCGACGAGGTCGATGTGGGCGGCCTGCATGAGCGCGACGTCCTCGGCCCACACGGACTCGTCCCACTGCTCGGGGTTGTAGTCGCACCCGAAGGCGATGCCCTCGTGGGCAAAACCGTCGTGCGGCGCGGCTGGGTGCCGCTGTGCCCGTGACTCCATCGTCGACCCGCTCCTTCGCGTGTGTGCACGTGCACACATTCCCTCGCGGCGAACCGCGACCGGGTTTGTGTGTACGTGCACACATTGGCATGGGCAGTCCCGGCTCGTCAACGGGTCGCGACGATAGAGTCCTGATCGTGACCTCTCCCCCGAGCCGCCGACGCCGCGCCACGGTCCACGACGTCGCCACCGAGGCGGGCGTCTCGCGCGGCACGGTCGGGCGCGTCATCAACGGCGACGGCTACGTCTCGGCCAGCGCGCGCGAGGCGATCGAGGCCGCCATCAAGAAGGTCGGCTACGTGCCGAACACCGCGGCCCGCACGCTGGTCATGCAGCGCTCGCAGGCCGTGGGGTTCATCGTCCACGAGCCGCACTCGCTGTTCCTCGAGGACCCCAACATCGGCGAGATCCTGCTCGGGGCCAACACCGCGCTGTCGGCGTCGGACTACCAGATGGTCTGCCTGATCGTGGACTCCGACCGCGACACCGAGCGCGTCGCGCGGTACCTCAGCGGTGGCTTCGTCGATGGCGTCATCATCGTCTCGGCGCGCCAGGACGACCCCATCACCCGGGTCGTCGAGCGCCTGTCGCTGCCCGCCGCGTTCGTCGGGCACCCGCCGGACCTGGGCACCGCCGCGTTCGTCGGCATCGACAACCGCGGCTCGGCCCGCACCATCACCACCCGCCTCCTGGAGACCGGGCGCACGCGGGTCGGCATGATCGCCGCGGCCCTCGACCGCGACTCCGGCGCGGACCGCCTGGCCGGCTTCACCGAGGCGCTCGGCGCCCGGTTCGACCCCACGCTCGTCGAGCCGGTGCCGCTGTACTCCTACCGGGCGGGCCTCGAGGGCATGCGCGCGCTGCTCGCGCGCGAACCGCTCGTGGACGGCGTCTTCGCCGCCTCGGACGCCGTCGCCGCCGGCGCGCTGGAGGCCCTGCGCGAGGCCGGCCGCTCCGTCCCGGAGGACGTCGGCGTGGTGGGGTTCGACGACAGCGCGTGGGCGACCCGCTGCCAGCCGCCGCTGTCGACCGTGCACCAGCCCGCCGCGGGGCTGGGCCAGCGCGCGGCCGAGTCGGTGCTGCGGCAGGTGGACGGGGCCGAGCCCGAGGTGGACCAGATCGTGCTGGAGACGCCGATCGTCTGGCGCGGCTCGGCGTAGACCACCCCGTCCCCCCCTTTCGGTGGGAGATTCCTGGCAGACCTCTCAGGTTCGGGCCCGCCACCGGATGCGGGGGCGGCACGTGTCGCGGAAGGTGGAGCCCTGCGCACGCCAGCCCGGGACCGGGACCGTGTCCCCCGCTCGAGGCGCAGCCATCCGAAGGGCACCCCCCATGGCAGCAACCAGCAATCTCCTCGTCCGCTCCCTGCACGACCTCGGTGCCGCAGCATGGTTCGGCGGGACGCTCATGGGCGCCGTCGGCCTCAACGGCGCCTCGGCCGCAGTCACCGACCCGACCGACCGGATCCGCACCGCGTCCGTCGGCTGGGCGAAGTGGGCTCCCGTCAACGCCGTCGCGATCGGCGCCCACGCGGTCGGCGGACTCGGGCTCATCCTCGCCAACCGCGGGCGCATCAAGGGGCAGCAAGGCGCGGCGGCCAACACGGTCGTCAAGACGGTGCTCACCGTGGCCGCCGCGGGCACCACCCTGTACAGCGGAATCCTGGGCGCCAAGATCGCGGCGCACGAGTCCGCCCCGGCCGACAGCGGCGTCACCCCCTCGACCGGCACGCCGCCCGAGGTCGCGTCCGCCCAGCAGCAGCAGCGGATCCTGCAGTGGGTGACCCCGGCGCTCGTCGGGACACTCGTCGTGCTCGGAGCGCAGCAGGGCGAGCAGCAGCGCCCGGCGAACCTCGTCGCCGGCGTACGGGCGAAGCTCGCCCGGTCCTGACGCTCGCGCACAACGCGCGACGCCCCGCGGTGGGGCGTCGCGCGGCTCGTCATCCCGCCTGAGGACGATGCCCGGCGCGGGCAATCACGCGCTCGGCGTGCCGCAGGATCGGGCCGTCGACCATCGACCCGTCCCAGCGGAACACGCCGGGCTGCCCCACCGCGGCCGCGAGCAGGTCCTGAGCCCACCGCACCTCGGCCTCGGACGGCCGGTACGCCGCCCGGACCACCGGCACCTGGGACGGGTGGATGCACGCCGTCGCCGCGAACCCGCAGGCCGCGGCGTCGACGGCCTCGGCCGAGAGCCCGTCGAGGTCCTCGATGTCCAGGTGCACGGCATCGATCGCGACGCGGCCGCACGCGCTCGCCGCGAGCAGCGCGGTCGAGCGCGCGTGCAGCGCCACCGCGCGGTAGGCGCCTTCGGGGGTGCGGCTCGATGTCCCACCCATCGAGGCGACGAGGTCGTCGGCGCCCCACATCAGCGCGACGACGTTCGGCTCGGCCGCGATCGCGGCGGCCTGCACGACGCCTGCGGCCGTCTCGACCAGCGCGACCACGTCGTACCGGGCCAGCGGGCGCAGGTCGTCCGCGCCCGCAGTCTTGGCGAGCATGACCGTGCGGTACGGCGTCTCGACCAGCGCGCGCAGGTCCTCGCAGAGGTCGTCGGTGCCCGCGGGGTTGAGGCGGACGATCGTGCGGGCGGGGTCCAGCCGCGTCTCGACCAGGCGGCGTCGGGCCGCCGGCTTCGCGTCCGGCGCCACCGCGTCCTCGAGGTCGAGGATCACGGCGTCGGCCCGCGCGGCGGCCTTCGCGTAGCGGTCGGGGCGGTCGGCCGGGCAGAACAGGAGCGCGGGGCCCATCGTGAAGGACGTCATGGCGCGGCCTCCCGGCACCAGAACAAGACCGAGCGCGTGGCGCTGGCGACGACGACGTCGTCCTGGTTGCGCCCGGTGTGCTCGAGCGTGACCACGCCCTGGCCGGGCCGAGACGCCGAGAGGCGCTTCGCGGTCACGACCGTCTCGGCGTAGAGGGTGTCGCCGTGGAACAGCGGGTGCGGGAAGCGCACATCGGTGAACCCGAGGTTGGCGACGATCGTGCCCTGCGTCAGCTGGTCGACCGAGCTGCCGACCAGGACGGCCAGCGTCATCATCGAGTTGACCAGGCGCTGCCCGAACGGCTGCTCGGCGGACCACGCGGCGTCGAGGTGCAGCGGTTGGCCGTTCATCGTCAGCGTGCTGAACAGGACGTTGTCCGCCTCGGTCAGCGTGCGGCCGGGTCGGTGCAGGTACCGGGCGTCCAGCTCGAGCTCCTCGTAGTACAAGCCGCGCTGCACCACGTCGCGGGTCATCGGGGTGCCCCCGCGAACCCCAGCTCGCGCGCGATGACCATGAGCTGGATCTCGGTGGTCCCCTCGCCGATCTCGAGGATCTTCGAGTCGCGGTAGTGCCGGGCCACGGGGTTCTCGTTCATCAGCCCGTAGCCGCCGAAGATCTGCGTCGCGTCGCGCGCGTTGTCCATCGCGGCCTCGCTCGCGATGAGCTTGGCGAGGCTGGCCTCGAGCTTGAACGGCCGGCCCGCGACCAGGCGGTTGGCGGCGTCGTACCAGGCCAGGCGGGCCGAGTGCACGCGGGCCTGCATGCGCGCGATCGTGAACGCGATGTGCTGGTTCTCGCCGATCGCGTGGCCGAACACGCTGCGGCTGCTGGCGTAGCGCACGGCCTCCTCGAGGCAGCCCTGCGCGGCGCCGGCGCCGAGGGCGGCGAACGCGATCCGGCCCTCGTCGAGCGTCCGGATGAACGACGCGAAGCCGCGCCCGCGCTCCCCCAGCAGGTTCGCCTCGGGCACGCGCACGTCCTCGAACCGCAGCGGGTGGGTGTCCGAGGTGTGCCAGCCGACCTTGTCGTACGCGGGCAGGACCGTGAAGCCGGGGGTCCCGCTCGGGACCAGGATCGCCGTGAGCTCCTTCTTCACCGACCCGTCGGCGCGGACGCTCTCGCCCGTCACCGCCGTGATGGTCACCAGGCGGGTGATCTCCGAGCCCGAGTTGGTGATGAACTGCTTGGTGCCGTTGATGACCCACTGCCCGTCGTCGAGCACGGCCGTGGTCCGCGTCCCGCCCGCGTCCGATCCCGCGTCGGCCTCCGTCAACCCGAAGCCCGCGAGCGCGGTGCCGCTCGTGAGCATCGGCAGCCACTCCTGCTTCTGCGCCTCGGTCCCGTCGCGGAAGATGGGCATCGCCCCGAGCCCCACGCCGGCCTCGAGGGTCACCGCGATGGACTGGTCGACGCGCGCGAGCTGCTCGACCGCGAGGCACAGGTCCACGTAGTCGCGGCCCTGCCCGCCGTACTGCTTCGGGAAGGGCAGGCCGAACAGCCCCATCGCGCCCATCTGGCCGATGATCTCGTAGGGCAGCTCCCGCAGCGTGTCGTACTTGTAGGCCGCCGGGGCGACGACGTTGTCGGCGAAGTCGCGCACCTCGTCGCTCAGTCGTTGCTGCTCAGGAGTCAGTCGCAGGCTCATGCCGGATCCCTTCGTGGGGGGTGGACGTGATGGTGGCGACCACGCGGTCGAGAGCCACCTGCTCGGCCGGTCGGACCGAGAGCGTGACGACGCCGGCGCTGGGCGCGGCGATCCGGTGCTCCATCTTCATGGCCTCGATCGTCAGCAGGACCTGGCCGACGACGACCTCGTCGCCGGTCTGCACCTCGATCGAGACCACCGTGCCGGGCATCGGGGAGCGGACCTCCGGGTCCACCGGCCGCGCGCCGCGGGTGCGCGCCGCGAGGTCGTCGGCCAGCCGCTCGATGCGACTCCGCAGGCGCAGCTCGTAGGTCGATCCCTGGTCGCCCACCCAGGTGACGGGCCCGTCCGACGCGATGCTCATCCGGTGCACGACGCCGTCGACCTCGACGACCCCGGGGGCGAGCAAGGAAGCCCGCACGGGCGCGTGGTCGCCCACGGTGATGACGTCGCCCAAGACGCTCACCTCGACACCGCCCACGTCCCACCGCACCGCGCGCAGCTCGCCCAGGCGCCACCCGTCGGCGCTCCACGGACCCCGCGCAGCGGAGCCGCGCGAGAGCACGGCCGCGGCGTACGCGGCGACGGGTGGGGTGCTCGGCGCGAGCTGCGGGATGAGGCGCGCGAGCAGGCCGGTGTCGAGCCGGCCGGCGCGGACGTCGGCGTCCGCGAGCACGCACCGGAGGAACTCGACGTTGGTCCGCACGCCGAGCACGGTGGTCCGGGCCAACGCGCCGTCGAGCCGCGCGATCGCGCCGGCCCGCGTGGGGGCCCACGCGACCACCTTCGCGAGCATCGGGTCGTAGGTGGACCCGATGGTGAGGCCGTCGACGAGCGCGCTGTCGACCCGGACGCCGTCGCCGGAGGGCTCGTCGAGCAGGAGCACCGTCCCGGCCGACGGCAGGAAGTCGCGCGCCGGGTCTTCGGCGTACACGCGCGCCTCGACCGCGTGGCCGGTCAGGACCACGTCGTCCTGCGCGAGCGTCAACCGCTCCCCCGCGGCGACCCGCAGCTGCCACTCGACCAGGTCCAGCCCCGTGACGAGCTCGGTGACCGCGTGCTCGACCTGCAGCCGCGTGTTCATCTCCATGAAGAAGAACTCCGTCGGCGCCTCGTCGGACACCAGGAACTCGACCGTCCCCGCGCCCACGTAGCCGACGCTGCGCGCGATGTCGCGGGCCGCGGCCCCGATCCGCGCGCGGGTGGGCTCGTCGAGCAGCGGCGAGGGCGCCTCCTCGACGACCTTCTGGTGCCGCCGCTGCAGCGAGCACTCCCGCTCGCCGAGGTGGATCACGTGCTCGTGCTCGTCGGCCAGCAGCTGGACCTCGATGTGCCGCGGGGCCCGGACGAGGCGCTCGAGCAGCAGGGTGTCGTCGCCGAACGCGGCCGCCGCGACGCGCCGGGCACCCGCGAGCGCCGCGGGCAGGTCCTCGGCGAAGTCGACGACGACCATGCCCTTGCCGCCGCCGCCCGCCGACGGCTTGACCAGCAGCGGGTAGCCGAGCCGGGCCGCGGCCTCGTCGTCGCGCGTACCCGTCAGCGCGACGCCGGGGATCACGGGGACCCCCGCCGCGGCGACGTGCTCCTTGGCGCGGACCTTGTCGCCCATGACCTCGAGCGCCTTGACGCCGGGGCCGACGAACGCGATGCCGGCGGCCTCGCACGCGCGTGCCAGGTCGGCGTTCTCCGACAGGAAGCCGTAGCCGGGGTGGATGGCCTGCGCGCCGGACGCGATCGCGGCGCGCACGACCTCGTCGATCGACAGGTAGCTCTCGATCCGCAGCGCGGTGTCCGCGCGCCCGACGTGCAGCGCGCCGCGGTCCGCGTCCGTGAACACGGCGACCGCACGGATCCCGAGCCGGTGCAGGGTCGCGATCACGCGGACGGCGATCTCGCCCCGGTTCGCCACGAGCACGGCCTCGAACATCGCGCTCACATCCGGAACAGGCCGAGGCGCGGTTCGCCGAGCGGCACGGTCGCGCAGACGTCGAGGGCCATCCCGAGCACGCGCCGCGTGTCGGCGGGGTCGATGATCCCGTCGTCCCACAGCCGCGCGGTCGCGTAGTACGGGCTGCCCTGCGTCTCGTACTGCTCGCGCAGCGGCGCCTTGAACGCCTCCTCGTCCTGCGCGCTCCAGTCGTCGCCGAGCTGCTCGCGGCGGACCGTGGCCAGCACCGAGGCTGCCTGCGGTCCGCCCATCACGGAGATCCGGCTCCCGGGCCACATCCACAGGAACCGCGGCGAGTACGCCCGCCCGCACATCGAGTAGTTGCCGGCCCCGAACGAGCCGCCGATCACCACGGTCAGCTTGGGCACGCGCGTCGTCGCGACCGCCGTGACCATCTTGGCGCCGTGCTTGGCGATGCCGCCGGCCTCGTAGTCGCGGCCGACCATGAAGCCGTTGACGTTCTGCAGGAACACCAGCGGGATGCCGCGCTGGTCGCACAGCTCGACGAAGTGCGCGCCCTTGAGCGCGGACTCGGCGAACAGCACCCCGTTGTTCGCGACGATGCCCACGGGGTGCCCGTGCAGGCGCGCGAAGCCGGTGACGAGCGTGGTGCCGTACTCGCGCTTGAACTCGTGCAGCTCGCTGCCGTCGACGAGCCGCGCGATGACCTCGCGCACGTCGTACGGGGTGAGCAGGTCGGTGGGGACCACGCCGTACAGCTCGTCCTCCGCCGCGGCGGGCGGCCGGCTCTCGTGCACCTCCCAGGCGGGCTCTTGCGGCGCGGGCAGGGTCGCGACGATGTCCCGCACGATCTGCAGCGCGTGCGCGTCGTTCTCCGCGAGGTGGTCGGTGACGCCCGACGTCCGCGCGTGCAGCTCGCCGCCGCCGAGCTCCTCGGCGGTGACCACCTCGCCCGTCGCGGCCTTCACCAGCGGCGGACCGCCCAGGAAGATCGTCCCCTGGTCGCGCACGATGACCGTCTCGTCGCTCATCGCCGGCACGTAGGCGCCGCCCGCGGTGCACGAGCCCATCACGCACGCGATCTGCGGGATCCCCTCCGCGGACATGCGCGCCTGGTTGAAGAAGATCCGCCCGAAGTGGTCGCGGTCCGGGAAGACCTCGTCCTGCTTGGGCAGGAAGGCGCCGCCCGAGTCGACGAGGTAGAGGCAGGGCAGCCGGTTCTCGAGCGCGATCTCCTGCGCGCGCAGGTGCTTCTTCACGGTCAGCGGGTAGTAGGTGCCACCCTTCACGGTCGCGTCGTTGGACAGCACCATCACGTGCCGCCCATGGACGAGCCCGATGCCCGCGATCACCCCGGCCCCGGGCGCCTCGCCGTCGTACAGCTCGTACGCGGCGAGCGGCGCGACCTCGAGGAACGGGCTGCCGTCGTCGAGGAGCACGTCGATCCGCTCACGCGGGAGGAGCTTGCCGCGGGCCACGTGACGCTCGCGCGAGCGCTCCGGCCCGCCGAGGGCCGCGGTACGCAGGCGGTCGCGCAGCTGCCCGACGAGCGCGCGCTGGGACTCGGCGTTGGCGCGGAACGAGTCCGCGTCCGGGACGGCCGTGCTGCTGAGCATCTCCATCGACGCTGTCTCCGCGGGGTGGTGGGAGAAGGGCATTCCAGTTAGTGGTGACTAACTCAACTGACGTTACAGTTCTCCCACGGAGTTGTCCACGAAGGAGCCCGATGGCCGCCGAGCCGCAGGAGATCGTCCCGACCGCGCGCGGCCGGGCCAAGACCGAGCGCCGCGACGCCCTGCTGTCGTCGGCCGCCCGGCTGTTCGCCGGCCGCGGGTTCGACGGCGTGTCGATCGAGGACCTCGGGGCGGCGGTCGGCGTGAGCGGGCCCGCGGTGTACCGGCACTTCGCGAGCAAGCAGGCCGTGCTCGCGGCCCTGCTCGTCGGCGTGAGCGAGGGGCTGCTCTCCGGCGGGCGGACCGTCGTGGACGATGCCGGCCCGGACGCGTCGGCCGCGCTCGGCTCGCTCGTGCGGTTCCACGTCGACTTCGCACTGCGCGACCCCGACGTGATCCGCGTGCAGGACCGGGACCTGGCGGCCCTGTCCGCGCAGGACCGCGAGTCCGTGCGCGCCCTGCAGCGCCGCTACGTCGACCTGTGGGTCGACGTGCTGCACCGGCTGAGCCCGACGACCGAGCGCGCCGAGCTGCGGTTGCGCGCGCAGGCCACCTTCGGGCTGCTCAACTCGACCCCGCACAGCGCGCGGTCCGTGACGGTGGCCCGGACCCGCGCGCTGCTCGAGGAGATGGCACTGGCGGCCCTCGGCAGCAGGGACGTCACACCAGGCTGAGCACCGATCCGGGCCGCGCGAGGATCCCCGCCACGTCGGTGAGGAAGTGGGCCGCCTCGGCGCCGTCGACGAGCCGGTGGTCGAAGGACACGCTCAGCGTCATCACGTGCCGGAGCGCGATCTCGTCCTGGAACTCCCAGGGCTGCCGCCGGATCGTGCCGATCGCGAGGATCGCCGCCTGGCCCGGCACGAGGATCGGCGTCCCCGTGTCGACGCCGAACACCCCGATGTTGGTGATCGTGATCGTGCCGCCCGTCAGGTCCGCGGGCGTCGTCGTCCCCGCACGCGCGGCCTCAGTGAGGGAGTCGATCGCGTCCGCCAGCTCCGGGAGCCGGAGCCGCTCGGCGTCCTTGATGCTCGGGACGAGCAGGCCGCGCGGGGTCGCCGCCGCGATGCAGAGGTTCACGTAGGCGTGCTCGACGATCTCCCCCGCGGCCTCGTCCCAGCGCGCGTTGAGCGAGGGGTTGCGGCCGAGCGCGATCGTCACCGCCTTGGCGACGAGCGTGAGGATCGTGAGCCGGTGCCCGGCCATCGCGCGGTCGGCCCGGAAGTGCTCGAGCAGCTCGAGGGTGGGCGTCACGTCGACCGTGACCGAGGTCGACGCGTGCGGCGCGGTGAACGCGCTGGCCACCATCGCCGCGGCGGTCTGCTTGCGGACGCCCGTGACGGGGGTCCGCCGCTCGCGAGGCGCACTCGCGGGCACACTCGGCCGGGACGCCGGTGCGGGCGGGCGGACCGCTGCCTCCCGCGCGACGACCGGCGTGGACCGGTCGCCCGAGACGACGTGCAGCACGTCCTCGCGGGTGATCAGGCCGTCCTTGCCGGTGCCGGCCACGCGGTTGAGGTCGACGCCGAGGTCGTGCGCGAGCTTGCGCACCGGCGGCAGCACCCGCGGGCCGATCGGGCGGCCGGCGACGAGTGCCGCGACCTCCTCAACCGCGTGCGCAGCCGTCCAAGCCGCCGACCGCGCGCGACGCCGCGGGCGCGACGAGGCCTCCACGAGCGGGCCGTAGCCGACGAGGACCGCGGTCCGCTCGGGAGCCGCGGCGGGCTCGGCGGCGTCGGGCTCGACGACGTCCGGCTCGTCGACGACCGGTACCGCGTCGTCGACGGCCGCGGGCACATCGACCGTGATCGTCAGGAGGGGCGCCCCGACGGGAACGGTCGCCCCGGCCGGGACGAGCAGCTCGGCCACCACGCCGGCATAGGGCGAGGGCAGCTGCACGAGCGCCTTCGCGGTCTCCACCTCGGCGACCACCTGGTTGAGCTCGATCGTGTCCCCCACCGCGACGGTCCACCCGACCAGGTCGGACTCGGTCAGGCCCTCGCCCAGGTCGGGCAGCGTGATCGTCTTGATCATGACGCCCTCCAACCGGTCAGGGAGTGGGCTCTGCCCATGACGCGGTCGACCGCGTCGAGCAGGCGGTCCAGGTCCGGCAGGAAGTGGTCCTCGACCTTCGACGCCGGGTAGGGCGTGTCGAACCC
>NZ_QWKP01000215.1 GCF_003470205.1 Cellulomonas rhizosphaerae | reverse complement strand
ACCGCCGACCGCTGGTCGGCCGCGCTGGACCCGTTCTACGACGACCACGACGAGATCCTCACCGGCCCGCCCGCGCGTGGCCCCGCGCTCTTCCAGGTGACGCAGGCTCCGGGCACGTGGCGGGTGCGGCAGGTGCTCGACGAGGCCGAGGGCGACCACGACTGGCGCATCGAGGCGGTCGTCGACCTCGCGGCGTCCGACGAGGTGGGCGAGATCCGGCTCCGCATCGCGGCGGTCGGCGCGCTCTAGCCCCGCCGGGCGGGACCGGGAATGAGGCAAGGCTCTCCTGTGTTTGTGCAGGTCAGGGGAGGCTTTGCTTCGATGACAACCACGATTTCCCGTCCTACGGTGAGCCACATGAGCACGATCTCGGCCCACCTGATCTCCCGTCCGGCTCCCGCGTCGGACCGCGTCGCCGCGCCCGCGCCGGCCCCGCTGACCGGCAGCCGGCTCAACCAGCTGCGCGCCGGCGTGCTGGGCGCCAACGACGGCATCGTCTCGGTCGCGGCGATCGTCGTCGGCGTCGCCGGTGCCTCGTCGACCACGGCCTCGATCGTCACCGCCGGGGTCGCGGGCCTCGTCGCAGGCGCGCTGTCGATGGCCACGGGCGAGTACGTGTCGGTCAGCAGCCAGCGCGACGCCGAGCGCGCGGGCCTCGCGACGCCCGACGAGGACCTCACCAACCCGTGGCACGCCGCCGTGGCGTCGCTGTTCGCGTTCGTCGTCGGCGGCCTCGTCCCGCTGCTGGTCGCGCTCGCCCCGTGGGGCGCCGCGATCGTGCCGGCCGTGTTCGCGGCGGTCGTCGTCGCGCTCGTCGTGACCGGCGCGGTCAGCGCCCGCATCGGCGGCTCGCCCGTGCGCCGCGCCGTGCTCCGCAACGTGGCCGGCGGCTCGATCGCCATGATCGTCACGTACGCGGTCGGGTCCCTGGTGGGCCTCGCGCTCTAGGGTGGGGGCGTGACGAAGAAGGCACCGACCGGGACGCCGGCCCTCGTCGCGCTGACCGCCGCGGGCGTCGCGCACACGGCGCACGCCTACGAGCACGACCCGCACTCCGACCTCGGCTACGGCCTGGAGGCCGCGCGCGCGCTCGGCGTGCCGCCCGAGCAGGTCTTCAAGACGCTCGTGACGCACGTCGACGGAGTCCTGACCGTCGCCGTCGTCCCCGTGACGGGTCAGCTCGACCTCAAGGCCCTCGCGCACGCGTGCGGCGCCAAGAAGGCCTCGCTCGCGGACCAGCACGACGCCGAGCGAGCCACCGGCTACGTCGTCGGCGGCATCTCCCCGCTCGGCCAGCGCATGCCGCACCCCACCGTGATCGACGAGACGGTGGTGCTGTTCGACACCGTCCTCGTCTCGGGCGGGCACCGCGGGCTCGACGTCGAGCTCGCGCCCGACGACCTCGTCCGCCTGACCGACGCGACCGTGGCGGACATCGGGCGGGACTGAGTCCGTGCCCACACGAACCCCGGTACGGTCTGCACCCATGGACGACGACGTGCGCCACGCGGTCGCGGCCCGCCTCGCGGTGGTCCGCCGCCGCGTCACCGACGCCGCGCTCGCCGCCGGCCGCGACCCCGCCGAGGTGCAGCTGCTGCTCGCGAGCAAGACGATGTCCCTCGACGCCGTCGCGGCCGCGCTCGCCGCCGACGAGGGCCGCGAGGCCGGCCTGGCGCGCGTCGTGCTCGGGGAGAACCGGGTGCAGGAGCTCGTCGCGAAGGCACCGGAGCTCGCGCACCTCGAGCCGACCTGGCACGTCATCGGGCCGCTGCAGTCGAACAAGGTCAACGCCGCGCTGCGCTGGGCGTCGTGCGTCGAGTCGGTCGCGTCCGTGGACCTCGCCGAGCGGCTCGCGGCGCGCGCTGCCGGGCTCGACGTGATGGTCCAGGTCAACGTGTCCGACGAGCCGACCAAGCACGGCGTCACGCCCGACGAGGCCCTCGAGCTCGCGCTGGCCGTGGCCGCGCTGGACGGGCTGCGGCTCGTCGGGCTCATGACCGTGGGCGCGAACTCGACCGACGAGTCCGTCGTCCGTGCGGGCTACGCGCGCCTGCGCGCGCTGCGCGACGAGGTCGCCGCGTCGGTGCCGACCGCGACCGGGCTGTCGATGGGCATGAGCCGCGACCTGGAGCCGGCGATCGCCGAGGGCGCGACGATCGTCCGGATCGGGTCAGCGGTGTTCGGGGCCCGCTGACGTCAGCGAGCGGCGCGCACCATCGGTCGACCGCCGCGCAGCAGGACCTCCTGGCGGACACGCACGGAACGCCGCCGGCGGGCCACAGCCTCGCGGGCCTGCAGCACGGACATGCGGCGCAGCTCTCGGTCCAGCTGGGGCGACATGGGTCCTCCTTCGTCGCAGCCCAGGAGCCGGCATCCCCGCCCGCAGATACCTCGGCGGCCATACTGGTCCCGTGGCCGACCCCGACTCCCGCCGTCCCCGCTGGGTCTTCGGCGTGGGCACCGAGCCGGACCCGCGCTTCACGCTCGCCAACGAGCGCACGTTCCTCGCCTGGATCCGCACGTCGCTCGCGCTGCTGGCCGGCGGGGTCGCGCTCGAGGCGATCGAGCTGCCGATCTCCGGCCCGTGGCGGACCACCGCCTCCATCCTGCTCATCGTGCTCGGCATCGCCTCGCCGCTGTGGGCGTGGCTCGGCTGGGCACGGGCGGAGCGCGCGGCGCGGACGTCGGTGCCGCTCCCGGCCCCGACCGGGTCGGCGCTGCTGGCCGTCGGCGTGATCGTCGCCGGCCTCGTGGTGCTCGTCGGCAGTCTCCTGTGACCGAGGCCTGGCCGACCCGGCACGAGGGTGACGCCGGGCTGCAGCCGCACCGCACGCAGCTCGCGTGGCGCCGGACGAGCCTGGCGCTGCTCGGTGCCGCGATCGCGTCGGTCAAGGTCCTCGAGCCCGTGCTCGGGCCGTTGGCCCTGGTGATCGGCATCGTCGGCATCGTCATGGCCGGCGCCCTCGCGTGGGGCTCCTACCACCGGGCCAACCAGGAGATCGCGGGCGCCCGGCTCGTCACCACGTGCGCCGTCGTCACCGCCCTGCTGGGGCTGGGCGCGCTCGCCTTCGCGATCGGCCGCTGACCATCTACCGCCCGTAGGCCGCCGTCAGGTTGTCCGACGGCACGATGTCCTTGCCCAGCGGGAACAGCGAGATCGGCACCATCTTGAAGCTCGCGATGCCGAGCGGGATCCCGATGATCGTGATGCAGAGCGCGATGCCGGTGGCGATGTGCCCGAGGGCCAGCCAGAGCCCCGCGACGATGAACCACACCACGTTGCCGAGCACGGACCAGGCGCCCGAGGTGGGCTTGTCGACGGCCGTGCGCCCGAACGGCCAGAGCGCGTAGCCGGCGATCCGGAAGGACGCGATGCCGAACGGGATCGTGATGATGAGGATGCAGCAGATGATCCCCGCCGCCACGTAGCCGAGCGCCATCCAGAAGCCGGCCAGCACCAGCCAGATGATGTTCAGGATCGTCTTCATGACGTCACGGTACGCGGGCGGTCCACGCGTCGTCGCCGAACTTGGTGCGCGCCAGCTCGGTCGCCTCCGCGAGCTCGTCGTCGGTCAGCGCGCCGTCCACCACGTCGTAGCGGGCGCGGAAGTGGGCGGCGAACGCGTCGATCACGGCCTCGCGCGGCAGCTGCGTCTGCGAGCGCACCGGGTCGACGCGCTTGTTGGCCGACGCGGTGCCCTTGTCCGACAGCTTCTCGCGGCCGATGCGCAGCACCTCGAGCATCTTGTCCGCGTCGATGTCGTAGCTCATGGTCACGTGGTGCAGCACGGCGCCGCCGACCATGCGCTTCTGCGCCGAGCCGGCGAGCTTGCCCGCGGGCGACGCGATGTCGTTGAGCCCGGTGACGAACGCCTGCACGCCCACGTCCGCGAGCGCGCCCAGCACCCACTGGTTGAGGAACGCGTAGGACTCCTCGAACGTCATCGCGTCGACGAGCGAGGCGGGCACGACGAGCGAGAAGGTGATGCAGTTGCCCGCCTCCATGAACATCGCGCCGCCGCCGGAGATCCGCCGCACCACGGTGATCCCGTAGCGCTGCGCCGCCTCCAGATCGACCTCGTTGCGCAGCGACTGGAACGAGCCGATGATCACGGCGGGCTCGACCCACTCCCAGAACCGCAGCGTGGGCCCGCGCCGACCCGCGGCCAGCTCGGCGGTCAGCACCTGGTCGAGCGCGGCGTGCACGGCCGGCGGCATCGGCCCCGGGTGGATGAGCTCGAACGTGTGGTCCGACCACGCGGTGGAGTAGCCGAGCGCACGACGAACGGCGAGGGCGACCGCGCGTGCGTCGAAGCCGACCATCGCCACCGGTCCGGCGATCCGGCCGGCCGACTCGGCCGCCGCCAGGCCGTCGGTCACGGCCTGGGTCAGGCGTGCGGGCGTGGAGTCCTCGGGGAGCCCGTCGAGCGACGGGCCGAGCACGTCGAGCGCCTCGTCGGGCTCGAGGAAGAAGTCACCGCTGACGACCACGTCGACGAGCACGCCGTCGCGCACCTCCAGGTCCACGGCGACGAGCTTGCCGCCGGGCACCTTGTACTCGCCGTGCATCGTCAGCCCAGCCCGCCCACGGCCTGCTGCGCGCGAGCCTGCACCATCGCGTTGAGCGTCGAGGGGTCCCCCAGCGTGGCGAGCGCGGCGTCGGGGTCCGCGTCCGCGGCCAGCGCGGTGGCCGTCCAGGTCACGATGGTGTTCCCGACGAGCATGTGGCCACGGTACTCGGGCAGCGTGCTGCCCTCCGCCTGGTGCGTGCGCTCCTGGACGATCGACGGGTAGGCGCCCTGGCCCTCGATCGCGGGCTGGGCGACCCAGCTCGAGCCGTCGATGCCGGGGTTCACCTGGCTGTACTCGGGGCACGCGTCGACGGTCGTGACGAGGTCCGCGAACGCCGCGCGGGCGTCGCTCCCGTCGTCCAGCACCGTGACGCGCTGCGCCCAGTCGACTGCCTCGTTGGACGACGAGCGGGCGTCGAAGGCCTCGGGCTCGTCGGCGACCACCGTGGCGGCCGTGGTGCAGGACGCGGGCTCGATCGTCGACCCGCTCGGCAGCCCCCACGGCAGCTCGCCCGCGCCGATCCCGGGCTGCAGGGGCGACGACGCGGCCGCGGGCACGGCCGCGACGAGGTCGGCATCCGTGACGAAGAGGGTCGGCAGCGTGGTCTCGTCGAACACTGCGTCAGCACCTGGCACGGGTGCCGGCGTCGACGTCGTCGGGCTGGGCGCGCTGCTCGGGGTGCTCGGCACGTCGGAGGCCGACGACGGCGTGCTGCCGGGCGGTGGCTCCGTCTGGTGCTCGGCCCAGGGCTGCACGACGAGCAGGACGACGGCCGCGGCGACGGCGACCACCACGATCCACCACCACCAGCGCGAACGTTCCTCGACCTGCTCGGAGGACGCGCCTGGTCCGGGCGGCTGCGGCTGCGTGCCGGCCAACGGGCCGCTCCCCTCGTCGTCCTCCGTGCTGTCCCCCCGAGGCTATGCCGCGACGGGCGTCGCCGCAGCGGACTCGCTCATCGCGGCGCGACGCCGCGGTTGCGCAACCCCCAGATGGCGGAGTCCGTCAGCGCCTCCCAGGACGCCTCGAGCAGGTTCGGGCCGACCCCGACGGTGCTCCACGCGGTCTGCCCGTCGCTCGTCTCGATGAGCACGCGGGTCACCGCGTCGGTGCCGTGCATCGAGTCGAGGATGCGGACCTTGAAGTCGATGAGCTCGAAGCTCTCGAGCTCGGGGTACACCTTGATCAGTGCCTGGCGCAGCGCGTGGTCGAGCGCGTTGACCGGGCCGTTGCCCTCCCCCGTGCTGACGTGCCGCTCACCGCCCGCGTGCAGCTTGACCGTCGCCTCGGCGGTCGCGGGGGTACCGCGGCTCCCGCTGCGCTCGACGATCGTGCGCCACGACTCGACCCGGAAGTACTGCGGGCGCTCGCCGTCGATCTCCTCGACGAGCAGCAGCTCGAAGGACGCGTCGGCGGCCTCGTACGTGTAGCCGTTGGCCTCGGCGTCCTTGACGCGGTCGGTCACGCGGCCGAGCAGCTCCGAGCGGCCCGCGAGGTCGAAGCCGAGCTCGCGGCCCTTGAGCTCGATCGACGCGCGGCCCGCCATGTCGCTGACGAGCATGCGCATGTCGTTGCCCACGAGGGCCGGGTCGATGTGCTGGTACAGGTCCGGGTCGACCTTGATCGCCGAGGCGTGCAGGCCCGCCTTGTGCGCGAACGCGCTCGCGCCCACGTACGGGGAGCGCGCGAACGGGGAGATGTTGGTGATCTCGCTGATCGCGTGCGCGATGCGGGTCAGGTCGGCGAGCCCGCCGTCACCCGAGGCGAGCACCGAGCGGCCGTACTTGAGCTCGAGGTTGGCGACGATGGCGAGCAGGTCGGCGTTGCCCGTGCGCTCGCCGTAGCCGTTGACCGTGCCCTGGATGTGGCTGCACCCCGCCTCGACGGCGGCCAGGGTGTTGGCGACCGCACAGCCCGAGTCGTTGTGCGCGTGCATGCCGAGGATCGCGTCCGGGCCGACGACCCCGCGCAGCTCGTGCACGATGTCCGCGACCCAGGTCGGGACCATGCCGCCGTTGGTGTCGCACAGCGCGACGACCTCGGCACCCGCCTCGAAGCCGGCCACCACGGCGGCGCGCGTGTAGTCCGCGTCGAACCGGTAGCCGTCGAAGAAGTGCTCGGCGTCGACGACCACGCGCCGCCCCTCGCGCACGAGGAACGCCACGGTGTCGGCGATCATCGCGATGTTCTCCTCGCCCGTGGTCCGCAGCGCGCGCTCGGCGTGCCGCAGGTCGTGCTTCGCGACGATCGCGACGACGGGGGCCTCGGAGTCGACGAGGGCACGCACCTGCGGGTCGTCGACCGCACGGACGCCGGGCTTGCGCGTCGAGCCGAACGCCGCGAGCTCGGCGTTGCGCAGGTCGAGCTCCTTGGCGGCGCGCTTGAAGAACTCCGTGTCCTTGGGCACCGCGCCCGGCCAGCCGCCCTCGATGAACCCGACCCCCAGCTCGTCGAGCAGCGGGGCGATGGCGAGCTTGTCGGCGACCGACAGGTTCATCCCCTCCTGCTGCGCACCGTCGCGCAGCGTCGTGTCGTAGACGTGGAACTGGGGTGTCGTGGGTGCAGTCACGATCGGCTCTCTTCGTTACGGTCCTGCTGGCGTGCGGTCCTGCGTCGCCGTGCTCCGCGGGGGTGGTGCGGGGACGGACGACGACGCTGTCGAGACGCTAGTCGCACGGGCTGGGTGGGCCCGACCAACAAAAAGACCCCCCGGGGTACGGGAGGTCTGCGCATCGACGTGGTGGTCGATGCGCTACTCGATCATGAGCGCCGGGCGTGAGGTGGTGGTCACAGCGTCATCGTGGCACACGTCCTGCCCTGCGGTCACCCGTTCCACCTCGTGGACATGCGTGGGCGCTGTCGCCACGGGCGTTTCCTCCGCTTCGCCGGGCTGACGCGCGTCCGGATCGCTACGTTGGCCGGGATGCCGGCGTCGTGCCGGTGCGATCGTCCCGCCGTGCGTCCCAGGCACCCGAGCTCGAGGAGCCCTCATGTCCGTTCCCCCGGACCAGCCGCCGACCACCCGCATCCCGGCCGCGGGACGGTTCGACCCGCCGCCGGCAGCCCCCGAGCCCGCGCCGGCGCCCGCCGCGCCACCCGCCGCGCCCGCCGTGCCGCCTGCCGTCGAACCGCCCGTCTACGCGACCACGCCCGCGCCCTCCCCCGCGCTCCCGACGCAGCCGACGACCCCGCCGCGCGCCGGCCTGGCGGCGGGCCCGTACTGGGGCGGCGTCGTGGCGACCGCGGTGGTCGCCGCGCTGATCGGCATCGCGGGCGTCGTCATCTTCCAGAACATCCTCGACGTCAAGCTCACCTACCAGGACCCGTTCGACACGGACTCCACGATGGCCGCGTACGCGATCGGCGGGGCCGTCGCGGCGATCCTCGCCGGCGGGCTGCTGCACCTGCTCGTGCTCTCGACGCCGCGGCCGCGCGCGTTCTTCGGCTGGATCATCGGCCTCGCGACCCTCGTCGCGGCCCTGCTCCCGCTCACCTGGACCGACGACACCACGCGCGCCGTCTCGTCGGGCGCCATCAACCTGCTGATCGGCATCGCGATCTGGTCCCTGCTCGCGGGGGTCCTGTCCCGCACGGCACGCCTCGTGCCCGCGCACTGACCCCGGACGCGACGAAGGGCCGCCCCGCAGGGCGGCCCTTCGTCGTCGCGGTCAGACCAGGCGGTGCAGCCAGCTGTGCCGGTCGGTCGACCGGCCGTACTGGATGTCCGTGAGCTCGGCGCGGATGCGCGTGGTCACCGGGCCCGCGTCGCCGTCGCCGACCACCAGGTCGAAGTCGTCGCTCGCGAGGCGCCCGATGGGCGTGATGACGGCGGCCGTGCCGCACGCGAACACCTCGGCGATCGACCCGTCCGCCAGGCCCTCGCGCACCTCGGCGATGGGCAGCGGGCGCTCGGAGACCTCGTGGCCGGCGTCGACGAGCAGCTGGATGATCGACGAGCGCGTGACGCCCTCGAGGATCGAGCCCGACATCTGCGGGGTCGAGACGCTGCCGTCGGCGTTGACGAGGAACACGTTCATCCCGCCGAGCTCCTCGAGCAGCGTGTTCGTCGACGCGTCGAGGAAGCAGACCTGCTCGAAGCCCTTGTCGTACGCGTTCTGCTGCGGCAGCAGGCTCGCGGCGTAGTTGCCCCCGCACTTGGCCGCGCCCGTGCCGCCCGCACCCGCGCGGTGGTACTCCTGGTCCACCCAGATCGCCACGGGCCGCACGCCGCCCGCGAAGTACGGGCCGACGGGCGAGGCGATGACGAGGAACTCCGCCTCGAGCGAGGGACGAACGCCGAGGAAGGACTCCGAGGCGTACATGAACGGGCGCAGGTAGAGGCTCGTCTCCTCGCCGGAGGGCACCCAGGCCAGGTCGGTGCGCACGAGCGCCTCGATCGCACCGAGGAAGTCGGTCTCGGGCAGCACGGGCAGTGCGAGGCGCTGGGCCGAGCGCGCGAAGCGGGCCGCGTTGGCGCTCGGGCGGAACGTCCAGACGGTGCCGTCCGGGTGCCGGTACGCCTTGAGGCCCTCGAAGATCTCCTGCGCGTAGTGCAGGACGGCGGTCGCGGGGTCGAGCTGCAGCGGGCCGTACTTCTCGACGCGACGGTCCTGCCAGCCCGACTCTTGCGTGAACGAGACGCGGGCCATGTGCTCGGTGAACACGGTGCCGAACTTGGGGGCGGCCAGCGCTGCCTCGCGCTGCTCGTCCGGGACGGGCGTGGTGGTCCGGCGGATCTCGAAGAGGTCAGCGGACGTGGGGGACGTGAGGGTGCTCATGACGGGGCCTTTCACCAGGGTCGAGTTGACGGTACCGGTGACGACGGCCGGGAGGACAGGCGAACCGCACGGGCCGGGGCCCGGGGTGCACGCGCGAAGGGTCAGCCGGCGATGCGCGCGGCGAGGTCCTTGCCCACCTCGGCCGTCGACCGTACTCGGCCCGCACGCTCGGCGATGTCGGCGGCGACGGCCGCCTCGACCGTGCGCGCCTGGGTCGCGAGGCCCAGGTGGTCCAGCAGGAGCGCGACGGACAGCACCGTGGCGGTCGGGTCCGCCTTGCCCTGCCCCGCGATGTCCGGGGCGGAGCCGTGCACGGGCTCGAACATGCTCGGCGACGTACGGTCCGGGTTGATGTTTGCGGACGCGGCCAGGCCGATGCCGCCCGTGATCGCCGCCGCGAGGTCCGTGAGGATGTCGCCGAACAGGTTGTCCGTGACGATGACGTCGAACCGCGCGGGGTTGGTGACCAGGAAGATCGTGGCCGCGTCGACGTGCAGGTAGTCGACCGTCACGTCGGGGAACTCGGCGTTGACGGCCTCGACCGTGCGGCGCCACAGGTGGCCGGCGTGCACCAGGACGTTGTGCTTGTGCACGAGCGTGAGCTTCTTGCGCGGGCGGGCCGCCGCGCGGGCGAACGCGTCACGGACCACGCGCTCGACGCCGAACGCGGTGTTGATGCTCACCTCGTTGGCGATCTCGTGCGGCGTGCCCACGCGGATCGCACCACCGTTGCCGACGTACGGGCCCTCGGTGCCCTCGCGCACCACGACGAAGTCGATCTCGCCCGGGTTCGCCAGCGGTGTCGGGACGCCCGGGAACAGCTTGCTCGGGCGCAGGTTCACGTAGTGGTCCAGCGCGAAGCGCAGCTTGAGCAGCAGCCCGCGCTCGAGCACGCCGCTCGGCACCGTCGGGTCGCCGATGGCGCCGAGCAGGATCGCGTCGTGCGTGCGGATCGCGTCGAGGTCGGTGTCCGTCAGCGTCTCGCCGGTCGCGTGCCAGCGGCGCGCGCCCAGGTCGAAGTCGGTGGTGGACACGCCGACGCCGGTGCCCGTCAGGGCCGCCTCGAGCGCGAGCAGCCCCTGCTCGACGACCTCGGTGCCGATGCCGTCACCGGCGACGACGGCGAGGTTGATGGTGCGGGCGTCGGCGTGGCTGCTCATGCGATCCACCCTAGACCGGCGTCCACCTCTCGGGACGACCATCTCATCTAGTGGCGATCAGTCGACGGCGGGCGTCGGTCCGCTCGTCGGGTAGACGAGCTCGAAACGCTCGACGACCTCGGTGCCGGACTCGATTTCCGTGGTCCGGATCAGCGCGCGGGGCTCGCCGGCGCCGTCCAGCACGATCGCGAGGTCGCCGACGCGCGGCAGCTCGTCGCCGAACTCGTCGCGCGGCGCCGAGGTGGACGTTCGGGACCCGGCCAGGACCTCGGTGAGGAGAGCGTCGGCCTCCTCCCCCTCGCCGAACGAGAACGACGGCGGCGGGACGACGTCCAGCGGGCTGCCGCCGACGATCGACTCCATCTTGCCGAAGCCCACGTGGCCGCGGGCCGCCTGCCAGAACGCGGTGATGCGGTCGTCGGCGTCCGTCGCGATGTTCTCGGCCTCGTACTGGTCGTCCCCGGTTGCCGCGTCGTCGCCAGTTGTGTCGTTGCTCATCGCCAGCCCTTCGTCGTCGTTGCGCCCATCCTTGCGCACGAACGACGAACGGCACCCCGGGTGACCGGGGTGCCGTTCGGTGAAACGTGAGGTCAGCGCGCGGCCGAGCCCTCGACATAATCGGAGTCCGAGGGCTTGACCCACGCGAACAGCTTGCGCAGTTCGCGGCCCACGGGCTCGATCGGGTGGTTCTGGCCCTTGTCGCGCAGCTCCTTGAACTCGGGAGCGCCCGCGTCCTGGTCGTTGATGAACCGCTCGGCGAACGCGCCGTTCTGGATGTCCGCGAGCACGGCCTGCATGTTCGCCTTGACGTCCGGCGTGATGACGCGGGGGCCGGAGACGTAGTCGCCGTACTCGGCGGTGTCGGAGACCGACCAGCGCTGCTTGGTGATGCCGCCCTCGAAGATGAGGTCGACGATGAGCTTGAGCTCGTGCAGCACCTCGAAGTACGCGACCTCGGGCTGGTAGCCCGCCTCGGTCAGCGTCTCGAAGCCGTACTGGATGAGCTGGCTGACGCCACCGCACAGGACCGCCTGCTCCCCGAACAGGTCGGTCTCGGTCTCCTCGGTGAAGGTCGTCTTGATGCCGGCGGCGCGCAGGCCACCGATCGCCTTGGCGTAGGACAGCGCGAGCGCCCAGGCGGAGCCCGAGGCGTCCTGCTCGACGGCGACGATCACGGGCACGCCGCGGCCGTCGACGTACTCGCGACGGACCAGGTGGCCGGGGCCCTTGGGCGCGACCATGAAGACGTCGTTCTCGGCCGCCGGCTTGATGTAGCCGAAGCGGATGTTGAAGCCGTGGCCGAAGACCAGGGCGGCGCCCGGCTGCAGGTTGGGCTCGATCTCGTCGCGGTAGACGATGCGCTGGACCTGGTCGGGCGCGAGGATCACGACGACCTCGGCGCCGGCGACGGCCTCGGCGACCGTGGCGACCTTGAGGCCCTCGTTCTCGGCCTTGGCGCGGGACGCGGAGCCCTCGCGCAGACCGACGGTCACGTCGACGCCGGAGTCGCGCAGGTTGAGCGAGTGCGCGTGCCCCTGGCTGCCGTAGCCGATGACGGCGACCTTCTTGGACTGGATCAGCGACAGGTCGGCATCGTCGTCGTAGAACAGCTCAGCCACGGTGGAACTCCTTAGGTGATGTGGGTGTGCGAGACAAGAGGTATCAGGCGGAGCGCGAGACGCGCTCGAGCGCCCGGTCCGTGATCGAGCGGGAACCGCGTCCGATGGCGACCGTGCCGGACTGCACGATCTCCCGGACGCCGAACGGCTCGAGCGCCGCGAGCAGCGCCTCGAGCTTCCCCGGGGACCCGGTCGCCTCGATGACGACCGAGTCGGGCACCACGTCGACGACGTGGGCCCGGAACAGGTTGACGATCTCCAGGACGCCGGTGCGCTGCGACGCGTCCGCGCGCACCTTGACCAGCAGCAGCTCACGCTGCACGGAGGCGGCGTCCTCGAGCTCGACGATCTTGATGACGTTGATCAGCTTGTTCAGCTGCTTGGTCACCTGCTCGAGCGGGAGCTCGTCGACGTCCACGACGACGGTGATCCGGGAGATCTCGTCGTGCTCGGTGGGGCCGACCGCGAGCGAGTGGATGTTGAACGATCGTCGGGCGAACAGGCCCGCGACGCGCGTGAGCACGCCCGGCTTGTTCTCGACGAGCACCGACAGTGTGTGACGGCTCATCTGGATCAGTCCTCCCGGTCCCACGCCGGGCTGATGCCACGGGCGTACTCGATCAAGTCGTTGCTGCCGCCCGAGGCGATCATCGGCCAGACCATCGCGTCACGGGAGACCGTGAAGTCCACGACGACGGGCTGGTCGTTGATCTCCAGCGCCCGCTTGATCGTCGCGTCGACGTCGGCCTTCGACTCGCACCGCAGGCCCACCGCCCCGTACGCGTCCGCGAGCTTGACGAAGTCGGGCACGCGCCGCGTGCCGTGGCCCGTGTGCAGGTCGGTGTGGGAGTAGCGCGACTCGTAGAACAGCGTCTGCCACTGCCGGACCATGCCCAGCGACGAGTTGTTGATCACCGCGACCTTGATCGGGATGTCGTTGATCGTGCAGGTGGCCAGCTCCTGGTTGGTCATCTGGAAGCAGCCGTCGCCGTCGATCGCCCAGACCGTGCGGTCCGGCTGGCCGACCTTGGCGCCCATCGCGGCCGGCACCGAGTAGCCCATGGTGCCCAGGCCGCCCGAGTTGAGCCACGCGTTGGGCCGCTCGTACTTGATGAACTGCGCGGCCCACATCTGGTGCTGGCCGACGCCGGCGACGTAGACCGCGTCCGGGCCGGTCAGCTCGCCGATCCGGGAGATGACGTGCTGCGGGGCGAGCAGGCCGTCGGTCGTCTCGTCGAAACCCAGCGGGAACGAGTCGCGCAGGCCGCTCAGGAACGCCCACCACGCCTCGACGTCCGGCTTGCCGTGCTGCGCGTGCTCGCGGGCGAGCTCGGGCAGCAGGTCCGCCAGGACCTCGCGCAGGTCGCCGACGATCGGCACGTCCGCGGTGCGGTTCTTGCTGATCTCGGCCGGGTCGATGTCCGCGTGCACGACGGCCGCGTCGGGCGCGAAGCTCGACAGCAGGCCGGTCACGCGGTCGTCGAACCGCGCGCCGAGCGCGACGACGAGGTCGGCCTTCTGCAGTGCGGCGACGGCCGGGACCGTGCCGTGCATGCCGGGCATGCCCAGGTGCTGCGGGTGCGAGTCAGGCAGCGCACCGCGGGCCATGAGCGTCGTGACGACGGGAGCGCCGGACGCGTCGACGAGCGCCCGCAGCTGCGCGGAGGCGCGGGCGCGGATGACGCCGCCGCCCACGTACAGGACGGGCCGACGAGCGGTCGCGAGCAGCCGGGCCGCCTCGCGGATCTGCTTGGCGTGCGGCTTGGTGACCGGGTGGTAGCCCGGCAGCGAGATCTCCTGCGGCCAGGTGAACGTGGTCTGCGCCTGCATCGCGGACTTGGCGATGTCGACGAGCACGGGGCCGGGGCGGCCGGTCGAGGCGATGTGGAACGCCTCGGCGATGACCCGCGGGATGTCGTCGGGGTCGGTCACCAGGTAGTTGTGCTTGGTCACCGGGAGCGTGATGCCGACGATGTCGGCCTCCTGGAACGCGTCGGTGCCGATCAGCGACGCGCCGACCTGGCCGGTGATGGCGACGAGCGGCACCGAGTCCATGTGCGCGTCGGCGATCGCGGTCACGAGGTTGGTCGCACCCGGGCCGGACGTGGCCATGCAGACGCCGACCTTGCCGGTCGCCGACGCGTAGCCCGCGGCCGCGTGGCCGCCGCCCTGCTCGTGGCGCACGAGGATGTGGCGGACGCGGGTCGAGTCCATGAGCGGGTCGTACGTCGGCAGGATCGCGCCGCCGGGGATGCCGAAGACGACCTCGGCGCCGACCTCCTCGAGCGAGCGGACGATCGACTTGGCGCCCGTGACCTGCTCGGTGATCGAGCTGGTCGCGGGGCTGGTCGACGAGGTGGCTGCCGAGACGGAGGCCGAGCGCGGGCTGACCACGGCCGAGCCGTGGGCGGGCGGAGCGGGCGTGCGCGGCGGTGCCGGGTGGGGACCGGTCATCGTTGTTCTCTCCCTGCGTGCGGTGGTGCTGCGGGGTCATGCCTTGCGGTCGTCGTCCGGGCCGGACAACAGAAAACCCCTCGAGGCCGCGTGGGCCGAACGAGGGGTGAGCGCGCTGACGAGGCCTGTGCGGGTGGCCTCAGCCGGCGCGCTCAGGAAGTACTACGAGGATGATCGTCTGCACGCCAGCGAGGCTACGCCTCCGTAGGCTGGCTGTCACGCCGTCTCACATCGTGGTTCACGGGACCACTCTGTGGAACCGGTTCACGCCACGTCGCGCCGTCGGAACACCACCCACGCCACCAGGACCAGCGCGACGACGACCCCGCCCAGCTGGAGCCCGGCCTGTGTCATGTGCGTGACCTGCTCGACACCGACGCACTGCATCGTCCCGTCCTCGGCTCGGGAGCACTCGTCGACGTAGTAGCTCGCACTCCCCTGCACCCAGGCGACGATGTCGAACGACAGCGTGTAGGGACGCATGCCCGAGACTGCGCTGCCGATGACGCCTTCCCACACCACGGCCCAGCCGATCACCGCACCGAGCACGGCGGCCGTGTGTCGCAGCAGGAACGCGAGGGCAGCCGCGCCGGCGGCGAAGCCGAGTCCGAGCGCGACCAGTCGCAGCGAGGTGTCGACGTAGGGCCGGTAGC
The DNA here is from genome assembly GCF_003470205.1 of Cellulomonas rhizosphaerae. Taxonomy (GTDB): domain Bacteria; phylum Actinomycetota; class Actinomycetes; order Actinomycetales; family Cellulomonadaceae; genus Cellulomonas; species Cellulomonas rhizosphaerae. The sequence continues at coordinate 54,373 of NZ_QWKP01000215.1, read as the reverse complement.
CGTGTGGGCCGAGGTCACCGATGGTCCCGTGCGACCGGTACGCCAGCCAGATGCCGAAGGCAGCGACGGCCGTGGAGACCAGCACCGCCGGCGCGACGCCCAGGACGGCCGCCACGACCTTGCTCCAGTAGACCCGGTTGCGCCTCGGCGCGAAGGTCAGCCAGTTGCTGATCGCACCGGTGGCGAACTCCGCCGCGATGAAGCTGACCGCCATGAGCGACGGCGCGAGCACCAGCGGGATGGCCAGGTTGCTCAGCTTCCCCTGCCCCGCCTCGGCGAACGGGGGGTCCGCGTTGACGAAGTCCTGGAGCGAGGGCGCGGGGTAGTCGCAGGTCCAGCCGGTGGTGTCGTCGCCGTTGTCCTTCGCCTGCTGCAGCTGGTCCAGGCAGTCGGCCTCGTACTGGTCGTTGTTCGCCTCCCAGTCGGCGAGGCTCTGCTCGTAGTACGTCTGGGCGTCCGCGAGGTCGGCCGCCGACGGCGGGGACGACGAGCGCCACGCATCGAGCACGATGAGCCCGGAGACCGCGACGAGGCCGACCGCGACGCACCACACGAGGATGCGCGCGAAGAACCGCGCGAGCTCGACCCGCACCAGCCGCGTCACTCCGCACCGCCCTTCTGGGCGCGCCGACCGTGCGGGGCATGGTCCGCGGACTCGGCGTGCGTGCCCGGTCCTTGCCCGGCCGTGAGCTCCAGGAACACCGACTCCAGGTCGGCGCGCACGGGGACCAGCTCATTCACGAAGATCCCGGCACCGGCGAGGACCTGCGTGATCCGGCCGGGGTCCGGCGCCCCCTCGACGACGAGCAGGTGCCCGTCGAGACGCGCGGACCATCCCTGCGCGGCCAGCACAGGACCGGCCACCGCCGGGTCCGGCACACCGACGCGCACCGCGGTCGTCGCCGCGGCGCCGATGAGGTCGGTCACGCGGCCGCTCGCGACGAGCCGGCCGCGGGCGATGATCGAGACCGTGTCGGCGACGAGCTCGACCTCGTTGAGGATGTGGCTCGAGACGAGCACCGTCTTGCCCCGGTCCGCGAGCCCGCGCATCGTGCCGCGGATCTCGCGGATGCCCGCGGGATCCAGGCCGTTGGTCGGCTCGTCGAAGATCAGCAGGTCGGGGTCCTTCAGGAGCGTGGCCGCGATGGCGAGGCGCTGCTTCATACCGAGGGAGTAGCCGCGGTAGCGGTCCTTCGCGCGGTCGGCGAGGCCGACGTCCGCGATGACGACGTCGACGAGCTTCGGGTCCACGCCGATCGCGCCCGCAAGCAGCGTGAGGTTGCGGCGGCCGGAGAAGTTCGGGAAGAACTTGGGCTGCTCGACGATGGCACCCACGCGACCGACGACCTCCGGGAGCGCCTTCGGCACCTCCTGGTCGAAGAGCCGCATCGTGCCGGCGTCGGCGCGGATCAGCCCGAGGAGCATCCGGATCGTCGTCGTCTTGCCCGAGCCGTTGGGGCCGAGGAACCCGTGCACGCCGCCGACGGGCACGTCGAGGTCGAGTCCCTCGACCGCGACCGACCGCGTCATGTTGAGCTTGCGGTAGGTCTTGCGCAGTCCCCGAGTCGAGATCGCCAGGTCAGCGGTCACGAAGCCCCCTTCGTCGTGCGCGCCTCGTCGTCGCGACTGCCCGAACCGTACCTGGCCGACGGGCGTCGCGTGGGCGAAACGGCAGGTCAGATGTGCGCGTCAGGTGACGGCGCGACGACGGAACACGAGCGCTCCGATCGCGAGGACCACGGCGGCCGTGAGCAGGAGGACGAGGCCGCCCTGCGCGGAGCCGACGGTCCGAGCCACGTCCTCGCACACCTGAGCCCCGAGGACGTCGGGATCGGGCCTGCACTCCTGCACGGTGTACTCCGCGCCGCCCTCCAGCCACGCTCGCAGGTTGAGCCCGAGCGTGGCGGGCGCGAGCGCCGGGATGATCTGCGGCAAGGCGACCTCGACCGCGAGCGCCCACCAGACGACGATTCCTGCCACCGCGGCTGCGTTCCTGACGGCGAAGGCCAGACCAGCGCCCAGCACGGCCGCGACTGCCGCTGCTGGGAGCAGGTGGGTCACGAAGCGCAGGAGATCGGTCCACACGGACGCCTCGCCCAGATCCAGCCCTCGGACGAGGTACACCAGGACGACTCCGCCGATCGTCACGGCCAGCGCTGCGAGCGCCGCCGGGAGGACGCCGATCACGGCCGCCCCGGTCTTGGACGCGAGCACCCGGCTGCGTCGTGGCGCGAACGTGAGCCACGTGCCCATGGTGCGGGCGCCGAACTCGGCGGTGACGAAGCTGACCCCCATCGCCAGCGCAGCGATCAGGACGGGGACCTTCATCCCGCCGACGGCGTCACCGAGCTCCCACGAGAGCTCGGGGGGCTCGGGGATGTACTGCGACAGCGTGGGGAGGTCGGGCGGCCGGCAGTCGAGGTCATTGCCCTCGTCGGTCGCCTGCAGCTCGAGGCAGCGCTCGACGAACTGCTTCGCGCCCTCGGCGTCGACGCGGAACGCCTCCGTCGCCGCCGCGACCTCCGCCGCCGATGCTGGAGCGGTGTGGCCCCAGGTCATGAGCACGTACCCCGAGCCCGTGAGCAGGAGGAGTCCGGCGACGAGCCACAGCACGCCGCGGCAGCGGAACCGCTCGAGCTCGATGCGCAGGAGCGTCGTCATGCACCGACCCCCTGCGGCCGGGCGGCGCCCTGCGCGCCCGTGAGCTCGAGGAACACCTGCTCGAGGTCGGGCCGCTCGGCGACCAGCTCGCGCGCGTACACGCCGGCGTCGGCCAGCACGCGGGAGATCTCGACCGGATCGTCCACACCCTCGACGACGAGGACCTCGCCGTCGCGGCGCACGATCCAGCCGCGTCGCTCGAGCGCCTCGCCTCCCCTGACGGGATCCGTCACGTCCACCCGGACCGCTCCCCTGGCGCGCGACCCGATGAGGTCCGCGACCCGCCCGTCGGCGACGAGCCGTCCGCCGACCACGATCGAGACGGTGTCGGCGACCTGCTCGACCTCGGCGAGCATGTGGCTCGACACGAGCACGGTGCGCCCGGCGTCGGCCAGCGCCCGCATGATCGTCCGGACGTCGTGGACGCCGGCCGGGTCCAGCCCGTTGGTCGGCTCGTCGAAGATCACGAGCTCGGGGTCCTTGAGGAGCGTCGACGCGACCGCGAGGCGCTGCTTCATCCCCAGCGAGTACGAGCGGTACCGGTCGCCCGCGCGGTCGGCCAGCCCGACCTGCGCGAGCAGGCCGTCGACCTTCGCCCCGGCACCGACGGACTGCGCGAGCAGCGACAGGTTCCTGCGGCCGGAGAACGCCGGGTAGAACCGCGGCTGCTCGACGATCGCACCGACCTTGGCGACCGCGGCCCCCAGCCCACCGGGCAGGTCGTGACCCAGCACCCGGATCGAGCCCGAGTCGGGACGCTCCAGGCCGAGCAGCATCCGGATCGTCGTCGTCTTCCCGGCGCCGTTGGGGCCGAGGAAGGCGTGCACGCCGCCGACCGGCACCTCGAGGTCGAGCCCCTCGACCGCGACCACCTCACGCAGCGTGAAGGACCGGTAGGTCTTGCGCAGGCCCCTGGTCCGGATCGCCGGTTCGTCGCTCACGCGTGGTCGTCCCCCTCGAGCAGCCCGCCGCCGGCACCCCCGGCATGCTCAGCGCATCGGCATCGCACGGGCGAGGGTTGAGGGGTCCGCGCTGGTCAGCGCGGCGCGGGGTCCATGTCGAAGCCGGGCAGCCCGTCGATGCTCACGCGGTTCTTCAGCCGCCGGTAGTCCGCGCGCCCCCCGGCGCCCTTGCGCTCCATGTACGGCGGCAGCAGGTCGCGCTCGCCCTCGTAGCTCATGAGCGGCACGCCGTAGCCGCACGAGTCGGAGACGCGGTCGACGTCGACGAGGATCACGGCCCGGGTGCCGCGCTCCTCCGGCAGGTCGGCGGGGAACCGCGCGAGCAGGTCGTCGAAGCCCTCGTCGTACAGCGTGACGAAGCGGCCCCGGCCGTGCAGGCGGACGATGTTGGGCGGGCCGTCGAAGGCGCAGAACATGATCGTGATGCGGCCGTTCTCGCGCAGGTGCGCGATCGTCTCCGAGCCGCTGGCGGTGAGGTCGACGTAGGCGACGGTGTGCTCGTCGATCACGACGAACGAGCCGGGGATGCCCTTCGGCGACACGTTGACGTGCCCGTCCGGCCCGCTCGGCGCGGTGGCGACGAAGAACATCGGCTGCTTCTCGACGAAGGTTCGCAGGCGACCGTCGATCGACTCGTGCACCTTTCCCATGCACCGCACGCTAGCCCTGCGTCGCCCGGGCCGGCTCGGTGATTCGCAGCGTGGGCAGGCCGCGCCGCCGGACCAGCCACTCGGCGACGACGAGGTTGGGCAGCCAGCACAGGAACGGCACCGCGGCGTACGCGTTGGCGAACGCCGCCTCGGCGTCGAACGCACCCGAGACGAACGGAACCTGCGCCGCGATCAGCACGCCTGTCCACGCGCGCAGCATGACCGCGGCGTAGGTGAGCGCGAAGTTGCGGATCATCCAGGCCTGGTGCGCGCGCACGTCGCCGGAGCGGATCGCGCGGTAGCCGCGCCAGGCGGTGAGCAGCCACAGGACGGCGAGCGTGCCGAACCCGAAGAAGCCGACGATGCCCGCGGTGTTGAACGGCGCCAGCGCGAGCGCACCGAGGCCGGCGATCCCCACCGCCCCGAGGTAGACCCGGCCGAGCGCGCGGTGCACCACCGGCCGTCGTCGGCGCAGGCCCGCCCAGAACTGGAACGGCCCGACGAGCAGCGCGATGCCGCCCGCCACGACGTGCACGTAGAACGCGGCGAGGATCGCCGCGGACCGGCCGGCGTACCCGGACGCGAGCCCGGCGTCGTCCGCCGCGAGCGCCTCGAGCGACTGCACGAGATAGGGGCTGACCGCGTAGGTGGCGATCGCGACCGAGGTCAGGGTCACGACCGTCCAGCTCGCGCGGCGCGGGCGGCGGGTGACCTGGCGGAGCGGGGCGGGCGTGGCCGTCGTCGTCATGTCGACGACGCTAGGGACGCCCGTGGCGCGGGTCTGTGCGGCAGCCCCACCGAGCTATCGGTGGGGCTGCCCTACTGTCAGATCAGGACGGCGCCCTTCGAGGCCGACTGCACGAGCTTCGCGTACTTGGCCAGCACACCGCGCGTGTACGTCGGGGGCAGCGGCGCCCAGCCGGCCCTGCGGCCGTCGAGGACGTCCTGCTCGACGAGGACGTCGAGGGTCTCGTTCGCCACGTCGAGCCGGATCCGGTCGCCGTCCTGGATGAACGCGATGGGTCCGCCGTCGACGGCCTCGGGGGCGACGTGGCCGACGCACAGCCCCGTCGTGCCGCCGGAGAAGCGGCCGTCGGTGAGCAGCAGGACGTCCTTGCCGAGCCCGGCGCCCTTGATCGCGCCCGTGATGGCCAGCATCTCGCGCATGCCCGGGCCGCCCTTGGGGCCCTCGTAGCGGATCACGACGACGTCGCCCGCGACGATCGTGCCGTCCTCGAGCGCGTCCATCGCGGCCCGCTCGCGGTCGAACACCCGGGCGGTGCCCTCGAACACGTCGGAGTCGAAGCCTGCCGACTTCACGACTGCACCCTCCGGGGCCAGCGACCCGTGGAGGATCGTGATGCCGCCCGTGCGGTGGATCGGGTTGTCGAGCGCGCGCAGGATCTTGCCGTCCGGGTCCGGCGGGTTCACGTCGGCGAGGTTCTCGGCGATGGTCTTGCCGGTCACCGTGAGGCAGTCGCCGTGCAGCAGGCCGGCGTCGAGGAGCGCCTTCATGACGACGGGGACGCCGCCGATGCGGTCGATGTCGTTCATGACGTAGCGGCCGAACGGCTTGAGGTCGCCCAGGTGCGGCACGCGGGCCGCGACGCGCGAGAAGTCGGCGAGCGTGAGGTCGACCTCGGCCTCGTGCGCGATCGCGAGCAGGTGCAGCACGGCGTTCGTCGAGCCGCCGAACGCCATGACCACGGCGATCGCGTTCTCGAACGCCTCCTTGGTCATGATCTGGCGCGCGGTGATGCCCTTGCGGAGCATCTCGACGACGGCCTCGCCGGACTTGTGCGCGAACGCGTCGCGGCGACGGTCGGCCGACGGCGGGGCGGCGGAGCCCGGGATCGACATGCCGATCGCCTCGGCCACCGAGGCCATCGTGTTGGCGGTGTACATGCCGCCGCACGCGCCCTCGCCGGGGCAGATGGCGCGCTCGATGCGGTCCACGTCCTCGCGGCTCATCAGCCCTCGAGCGCACGCGCCGACGGCCTCGAACGCGTCGATGATCGTCACGTCCTTCTCGGTGCCGTCTTCGAGCTTGACCCAACCCGGGGCGATCGAGCCCGCGTAGAGGAACACGCTCGCGAGGTCCAGGCGCGCTGCGGCCATCAGCATCCCGGGCAGCGACTTGTCGCAGCCCGCGAGCAGCACCGAGCCGTCGAGGCGCTCGGCCTGCATGACCGTCTCGACCGAGTCCGCGATGATGTCGCGGCTCACGAGCGAGAAGTGCATGCCCTCGTGGCCCATCGAGATGCCGTCGGACACCGAGATCGTGCCGAACTCCAGCGGGTAGCCCCCCGCGGCGTGCACGCCGGCCTTGGCGGCCTGCGCGAGCCGCTGCAGCGAGAGGTTGCACGGCGTGATCTCGTTCCACGAGCTCGCGACGCCGATCTGCGGCTTGGCGAAGTCGTCGTCGCCGAGCCCGACGGCCCGGAGCATGCCGCGCGAGGCGGTCGCCTCCAGCCCGTCGGTGACGGTGCGGGAGCGGGGCTTGATGTCGACGTCACCGGTGACTTCGGGCGTAGCGGTCATGTTTCGGAGTGTAGGACCGGCCCAGGTCAGGTGCTATGCGCGACCGCCCACGCGTCGCGGTCGGACCAGGCATGATGGCGTGGCCGAAGGACGACGACGCCAGGAGGACAGCACCGTGCACGTGCAGATCGACGACGGGCCCGCATTCGCGTTCGCGGAGATCACCCTGCCGCCGGGCGGATCGGTCCGGGTGGAGTCGGGGGCCATGGCGAGCCAGCGTGGCGACGTCACCGTGGAGACCTCCACGCGCGGCGGGTTCATGAAGGGGCTGCGGCGCGCGTTCGGCGGCGAGAGCTTCTTCGTCAACGACTTCACGTCGGCGTACGGCGGCACGCTGGGCATCGCGCCGGCGCTGCCCGGGGACATCGCCCAGGTGCACCTCCCGGGCGGTGACGAGCTGCTCGTGCAGTCCGGCGGGTGGCTCGCGTCCGACCTCAGCGTCGAGGTCGACTCGTCGTGGGGCGGCGCGAGGGGATTCTTCTCCGGCGCGGGCCTGATCCTGCTGCGGTGCTCCGGCCAGGGCGACCTGCTCGTCGCGGCGTACGGCGGCATCCGCGGCGCGACGCTCGCGCCCGGCGAGCGGATGGTCATCGACACCGGGCACGTCGTCGCCTTCGAGAGCACCGTGCAGTACTCGATCCGCAAGGCCGGCAACTGGAAGACGACCTTCCTGGGCGGCGAGGGGCTGGTGGCCGAGTTCATCGGGCCCGGGCAGGTGTTCATGCAGACCCGCAGCACCAGCGATCTCATCAGCTGGCTCGACGCCCGGCTGCCGCGGCACGACTCGTCCAACAACTGACGGCTCCGCGGCCGCACGCACCGGGCCTGAGCCCCGGCGTCCTCAGCGGCGGCGCAGGAGCGAGACGTCGCGGACCGCGCCGCGGTCGGCCGACGTGGCCATCGCCGCGTAGGCCTGGAGCGCGGGAGACACGTATCGGTCGCGGTTCAGCGGCTGCCACGGGTTCTCCGAGGCCTCCATCTTGGCGCGACGCTCGGCGAGGACCTCATCGGGCACGTTGACCCGGATGAGGCGCGTCTCGACGTCGATCTCGATCTCGTCGCCGTCCTCGATCAGGCCGATCGTGCCGCCGGCCGCGGCCTCGGGCGAGATGTGGCCGACGGAGATGCCGCTCGAGCCGCCGGAGAAGCGGCCGTCGGTGATCAGCGCGCAGACCTTGCCCAGCCCGCGGCCCTTGATGAACGAGGTCGGGTAGAGCATCTCCTGCATGCCGGGGCCGCCCGCGGGACCCTCGTAGCGCACGACGACCACGTGGCCGGGCTCGACCTGCTTGGTGAGGATCTTCTCGACGGCCTCGTCCTGCGACTCGCAGACCAGCGCGCGGCCGACGAAGTGGAAGACGTCGGGGTCGATCCCGGCGGTCTTGAGCACGGCGCCGTCCTCGGCGAGGTTGCCGCGCAGCACCGCGAGGCCGCCCTCGACCGTGTAGGCGTGCTCGAGGTCGCGGATGCAGCCGTTCGCGGCGTCGGTGTCGAGGCGGTCCCAGCGGTTCTGCGTCGAGAACGCCTGCGTGGTGCGCACTCCCCCGGGCGCGGCGTGGAACAGCTCGATCGCCTTGTCCGTCGCCTTGCCCCCGCGCACGTCCCAGTCGTCGAGCCAGCCGCGCAGGGTCGGCGTGTGGACGGAGGTGACGTCGTGGTCGAGCAGCCCGGCGCGGTCGAGCTCGCCCAGCAGCGCGGGGATGCCACCGGCCCGGTGGACGTCCTCCATGTGGAAGTCCGGGTGGTTCGGCGCGACCTTCGACAGGCACGGCACACGGCGCGAGAGGCCCTCGATGTCGGTGAGGTCGAAGTCGACCTCACCCTCCTGGGCCGCGGCGAGGATGTGCAGGACGGTGTTGGTCGAGCCGCCCATGGCGACGTCGAGCGTCATGGCGTTGGCGAACGCGGCCTTGGTCGCGATCCCGCGGGGCGCGGCGGTGTCGTCCTCGTCCTCGTAGTAGCGACGGGCGAGGTCGACGATCGTGCGGCCGGCCTCGAGGAACAGCTCGCGGCGGGCGGCGTGCGTGGCCAGCGTCGAGCCGTTGCCGGGCAGCGACAGGCCGAGCGCCTCGGTGAGGCAGTTCATGGAGTTGGCCGTGAACATGCCCGAGCACGAGCCGCACGTGGGGCACGCGGCCTCCTCGACGGCGGCCAGTGCCTCGTCGCTCACGTTGTCGTCGGCCGAGTAGTTGATCGCGTTGATGAGGTTCAGGGGCGTGGACGCGATGCCGTTGGCGACGATCGCCTTGCCTGCCTCCATGGGCCCGCCCGAGACGAAGATGACCGGGATGTTCAGGCGCAGCGCCGCGTTGAGCATGCCGGGCGTGATCTTGTCGCAGTTGGAGATGCACACGAGCGCGTCGGCGCAGTGCGCCTGGACCATGTACTCGACCGAGTCGGCGATCAGGTCGCGGCTGGGCAGCGAGTAGAGCATGCCCGCGTGACCCATCGCGATGCCGTCGTCGACCGCGATGGTGTTGAACTCCTTGGACACGCCGCCCGCCTCGCGGATGGCCGAGGCGACGAGGTCGCCCATGTCCTTGAGGTGCACGTGGCCGGGGACGAACTGCGTGTAGGAGTTCGCGATGGCGATGATCGGCTTGCCGAAGTCCTCCGACCCCATGCCGGTCGCGCGCCACAGGGCGCGGGCGCCGGACATGTTGCGGCCGTGGGTGGACGTCCGAGAGCGCAGGGGGCGGCTCATACCGGTCAGCTCCTTCAACAACGCGAGAACGGCCGCACCGCGCGGCTGCCGCGTCAGGCTACGTCTGCCTGCGGAAACGTTCGCAGGGCGTCCGCCTCGTGGTCCACGGAGTCAGGAGCTCGATCGGCCCTGCCACGTGCACACGCACACCTCGTTGCCCTCGACGTCGGCGACGATCCAGAACGCCGGTGCCGAGCTGTCGCTGACGAGGTGACCGCCGGCAGCGACCGCCGCCTGCACGCGGGCCTCGGCCTGATCGTGCGGGACGGCGATGTCGACGTGGATCCGGTTGCGCTGCTCGCGCGGCTCGTCCATCTGCTGGAACCACACGGTCGGGCCGACGCCCGCCGGGTCACGCAGCTCGGTGTACTTCTCCTCGTCGGCCACCTCCGGAGAGCCGAACGGCGCCAGCCTCGCCTCGTCGTAGGCGAGCACGGCTCCCCAGAACGGGCGCACGCGCGGGATGTCGAGCGCGTCGACCGCGATCTCGAGCATCTCCGAGCGAGGAACCGCACCCGTCAGCCCGAGCTCGTCGGCAACCTCCGAGACCGCAGCCGCGAGGTCGATGTCGCGTTGCGTCAGGCCGTCGACGTCGTGGCTCGACGTCGTGACCGTCACCTGCCCCCAGCGCAGCAGCACGTCCGGGTGATGGTCGAGGCCGTCGGCGATCTCCGCGATGCGCGCGACGAACGCTGCGCCGGACGCGAAGTCCGGGCCCGTGAACGTCGCACGCAAGCGGCGCAGCATCACGCGCCAGTGCCGTGCGTCGACGGCGTCGGTCACGGCGGAGGACGAGAGGTTCTCGACAGGATCGGCCATGCCTCCCAGCCTGGCACTCGGGTCCGACACGTGCGCGGTCAGCCCTTCAGAGCCTCGTCGTCGGCGGTCTCTGCACCCTCACGGATGTGCTTCGTGACCCACGGCGCGAGCGCGAACATGACCAGCGCGAACGCGAGCGCAGCGATCCCGATGCCCCCGAAGTACGCAGCGTCCCCGACGTCCTCCGTGGCCTGGACCAGCTGCGCCGTGATGGCGTTGCCCGCGCTCGTGGCCAGGAACCACAGCGCCATGGCCTGCCCCCGGAACGCTTTCGGCGCGAGCAGCGTGGTCGCGGCGAGCCCGACGGGCGACAGGCAGAGCTCGCCGAGCGTCTGGATCAGGTACACCACGACGAGCACCCACCACGGCGACTTGCCGTCGCCCGCCTGCCACGCCGCGCCACCGAGGAACACGAAGCTGAGCGCGACGAGCGTCAGGCCGATCGCGAACTTCACGGCCGTCGGCGGGCGGTCGTCCAGCCGGAGCCACAACCAGGCGAAGACGGGGGCGAGCAGGATGATGAAAGCGGGGTTGAGCGACTGGTAGAAGACGGTGGAGATGGTGATCCCAGCGACCGTCCGGTCGGTGCTGTCCTCTGCGAACGACGTGAGCGTGCTGCCCGCCTGCTCGAAGATCATCCAGAACAGCATCGCCGCGACGAACAGCGGGATGTACGCCCGCAGGCGGGACCGCTCGCGCGCGGTGACCTTCGGCGAGCGGAACATCACCCAGAACGTCGCCACGGGCGCCGCGAGCGCGACGTACGAGAGCGCGTCGACGACGGTGTCCGCGGAGAAGCCGCCCTGCACCCAGACCGCGATGCCGAGTGCCACCAGGCATCCGGCACCGACCGCGACGAACAGCCGGGTGACCGGTCCGCGGTCGGCGGGCGTCAACGGGTTGGGCGGGACGTCGCCGGCACCGCCGAGGAGCTTGCGGCCCAGGACGAAGAAGACCAGCGCGATCGCCATGCCGACGGCCGCGACGGCGAAGCCCGCGTGGTACCCCCATGCCTCGCGCACGCCACCCACGACGAAGGGCGCCGCGAGCGAGCCGATGTTGATGCCCATGTAGAAGATCGAGAACGCCGAGTCGCGCCGCACGTCGTCGCGCGAGTACAGCTCGCCGACCATCGACGAGACGTTGGGCTTGAGCAGACCGGTGCCGAGCGCGACCAGCACGATGCCCGTGAACGAGAAGCCCGCGCCGGGTATCGAGAGGAAGACGTGGCCCGCGGCGATGACGATGCCGCCGTAGAGCACAGACCGCCGCGCACCGATCACGCGGTCGGCGAGCCAGCCGCCCAGCACCGAGACGAGGTAGACGGAGGCGCCGTACGCGGCGACCAACGCCTCGCCGGTCGTCTTGCCGAAGCCGAGACCGCCGTTCGCCGCGGTGTCGGTGATGTACAGCAGCAGGATGGCGCGCATCCCGTAGTAGCTGAACCGCTCCCAGAGCTCGGTGCCGAACAGCGTGAACAGGCCGAGCGGGTGGCCGAAGAACGCGTGGTCCCGCGGGACTCGGGGCTCGAGCGTCGCCCCGTCGGGCCCGCCCGGTTCGTCCGGCTTCGCCATCGCCCCATCGTGGCCGGTCAGCGCGCCGGGCACCAGCGTTCGCCGCCCGCGCCATCGCGAAATACGGTAACTCGGTGGCGAGCGTGCACTGGTTCCGACGCGACCTGCGCCTCGCGGACAACCCGGCGCTGGTCGCTGCTGTCGACCGCGCACGCGCCGACGACGGGCTCGTCGTCCCCCTTTTCGTCGTCGACCCAGCCCTGTGGCGGACCGCGGGCGCTCCCCGGCTCGCGTACCTCGCGGCGTCGCTTCGTGCGCTCGACGACGAGCTGGGCGGGCGCCTCGTCGTGCGCACCGGACGGGCCACCGACGTGCTGCCGGCCGTCGCGCGGGAGGTCGAGGCGAGGTCCGTGCACGTCACCGCGGCGACCGAGCCGTACGGGCGTCGCCGCGACGAGGCGGTCGCGCACGCGCTCGGCGACGTCGAGCTCGTCCCGACGGGCTCCCCGTACGCCGTCGCCCCGGGCCGACTGACGACGGGCTCGGGCACCCCGTTCCAGGTGTTCACCCCGTTCCGCAACGCGTGGCTCGACCACGGCTGGTCTGCCCCGGCGCCTCTCCCCCACACGCCCCGCTGGGCGCAGGTCCCGACCGACGGCGTGCCCGACGGGCCGGACGCCGAGGTGGACCTCCCGGCCGCGGGCGAGCGCGCGGCGCACGACCGCTGGCACCGGTTCCTCGACGACGCGCTCGACGAGTACGGCACCGAGCGCGACCGGCCCGACGTCGAGGGGACCTCATCGATGTCGATACCGCTCAAGTTCGGCGAGCTGCACCCGCGGACGTTGCTCGCCGACCTCGCGCAGCGGCAGGGCGCCTCGGTCGCGACGTTCCGGTCCGAGCTCGCCTGGCGCGAGTTCCACGCGGACGTCCTGTGGCACCACCCCTCGGCACGCACGCGGTCGCTGCGCGTGGTCGTCCCGGAGGACTCGTGGGCGCACGGAGCGGCGGCCGACGAGGCCTTCGTCGCCTGGACGCAGGGCCGCACGGGCTACCCGCTCGTCGACGCCGGCATGCGCCAGCTGCTGGCGACCGGCTGGATGCACAACCGGGTCCGGATGGTCGTCGCGTCGTTCCTCGTCAAGGACCTGCACCAGCGCTGGCAGCGCGGGGCCGACCACTTCATGGCGTGGCTCGTCGACGGCGACGTGCCGCAGAACCAGCTCAACTGGCAGTGGGTCGCCGGCACCGGCCGGGACGCGGCGCCCTACTTCCGGGTGTTCAACCCCGTGCTGCAGGGCGAGAAGTTCGACCCCGACGGCGACTACGTGCGGCGGTGGGTGCCCGAGCTGCGGGGCATCGCGGGCAAGGCCGTGCACCAGCCCTGGCGGGTCGGGACCCCGGAGGGCTACCCCGAGCGGATCGTCGACCACAAGGCCGAGCGCGAGGTCGCGCTCGAGGCGTACGGCAGGGGACGCTGAGGTCGGGACAAACGTCCCGCGGATCTTCACGGAACACGCACAAAGGTGGAGGCATGGCGCCGACGACGACGCCACACCGATCAGGTGAAACCCTCCTGGAAAGCACGATGATGACCGCCCTCCGTAGTGAAGAAGCCGTACCCACCGCCTCGGCGACCTCGGTCGTCACTTCGAGCAAGGCGCGGATCGCGCTGGCCCTCGCCCGCCTGACCACCGGCTTCATCTTCCTGTGGGCCTTCCTCGACAAGACCTTCGGCCTGCACTACAGCACCGGCGCGGCCGTGGCCGAGGGCAGCCCGAGCCTCTCGTGGATCGACGGCGGGACGCCCAGCCAGGGATTCATGAAGTTCGGCGCGATCGGCCCGTTCAAGGACGTCTTCGCCAACCTGGCGAGCCCGCTGACCGACTGGCTGTTCATGCTCGGCATGCTCGGCGTGGGTGCCGCGGTCATGCTCGGCATCGGCCTGCGCGTCTCGGCCGTCGCCGGCTCGCTCATCATGGCCATGATGTGGGTGGCCGAGTGGCCGCTGCAGCAGGGGTCCACGAACCCGCTGATCGACTACCACGTGATCTACGCGCTGGTCCTAATCATCGCCGCGCTGACGTTCGCCGGTGACACGTGGGGCCTCGGCCGCTGGTGGGCGAACCTGCCGATCGTGCAGAAGTACTCCTGGCTCCGCTGACGGCCAGGTAGGAGAACGAAGGGCGCGAACCCCGCGGGTTCGCGCCCTTCGTCGTGCGATCAGTCGAGCTGGCCCGCGCGGTACTCGTCCTCGAGGATCCCCATGATGATCGCGTCGCAGAAGCCGTCGCCGTCGCGGTAGGCGTCGCGCTTGCGGCCCTCGACGCGGAACCCGAGGTTCTCGTAGAGGGACTTGGCCCGGGCGTTGATGCTCAGCACGTCGAGCTCCACGCGGTGCAGCCCGATCCCGTCGAACGCGAACCCGAGCACGAGCTGGATCGCCTCCGTGCCGTAGCCGCGGCCTCGATAGGTCGGGCCCATCGCGAGCCGGAGGTTCGCGGAGCGCACCACCTCGTCGACCTCGTTGAGCACGATCTCGCCCCGGAAGCTGTCGTCCCCGTTCGCGGTGACCGCGAAGTCGTAGCGCCCCTCGGCCGTCGCCCGGCTCGCGCACCACGCGTCGATCTGCTCGCGCGTGAACTTCTCGGTGGTCCCCGTGAGCCGGTTGCCCTCGGGGTCGTCGAGCGACACCCACATCGCGTCGGAATCGTCTGCCCGGATGGGGCGCAGGGTGATCATCTCGCCCTGCAGCGTCGGCTTCTCCATCGACGTCTCCTCTCGTCCCCACGGACGGTACGGCGCACGTGTGGCAACGAGGTTACCGGGAGCGCTCGACAGCACTCCCGGACCACGCCGTCGTCAGGAGAACGAGCCCACCCGGGCGTCCTCGGCCTCCTCGATCGCTGCCCGCGTGGCGGCGCCCGTGTCCTTGAAGTGGCCGACGGTGGCGAGCACGAGACCGACGACGACCCAGCCGAGCAGGGCGAGCCACAGCGCCGCGGTGCCGGCCGCGGGGAAGTACGAGTGGTCGCGCAGCAGAGCGGCGGCGGCACCCGGCGGCATCCACTGCCCGATCGCGCCCCACGGAGCGGGCAGCATCTGCCAGGGGGCGGACGCCGACGCGATCGGGTTGGCCACGAGCAGGAACAGCACCGGCCCGATGGCGATGCCGGGGCGCCCGACGACCGACACGAACCCGACGATCACCGACGCGATCGCCGCGAGCGCGAGCGCGATGATCGCGGCGTTGACCAGGTACGCGCTCTGCAGCGCCCCGAACGCGCCCTGCAGGACGCCCGCGACCGCGAGCCCGCCGCCGACCGCGTAGACGCCCACGGCCGCGACGCGGCGCCACACGCCGACGACGACCAGCGAGATCCCGATGCCGCCGATCATCCCGCCGATCACCAGCGGCAGCGTGACGACGCCGAGGATCGCACCGCGGGGGTCCCCCGCGCTCAGCGGCACCACGTCGGTGACCGGCACCGGCGCGCCGAGCTGCTCGCCCAGCACAGGGGCCAGCGCGCCGAGCTGCTGGGCGACGACCGCGCTGCCGGCCGTCGCGGTGAGGATCTCCGGCTGGCCGCCCAGGACGATCGCGCCGTACACGTCGCGCGACTCGACGAGCGCCACCGCGCCCGCGCGGTCCGCGGCGCTCACCACGTCGAATGCGCCGGGCGCGCGCTCCTCGAGTGCGGCGCCGACCTGGGCGACGGCGGCCGGCGGCCCGGCCACGGCGAGCGGCAGGTCCCGGGTCTTCGAGGCGGCGCTCGGCCACAGGAAGGCCAGCGCGAGCAGGGTGACGACGGCCGAGAGGGCGACGCCGATGCCGAGCAGGCGGCGCCAGGGCGTGTGGACGGTCATGACGATCTCCTTCAAACCGAATGTTCGTTCTTGTTCAGGGTGCGACCTGCATCGTCGACTTGTCAAGAACGATCATTCGTTTTTATGCTGCGACGTGCCCAAGGTCACTGAGGAGTACCGCGCCGCGCGTCGGGACGAGATCGCCGACGCGGCCCTGCGGGCGTTCCGCCGGAAGGGCTTCCAGGCCGCGTCGATGGCGGAGATCATCGCCGAGTCCGGGCTCTCGGCGGGCGCGATCTACGGGCACTACCCGAGCAAGAGCGCGCTCGTCGTCGATGTCGCCGCACGGATCGTCGACGCGCGCATCGCGAGCATCGAGGAGCTTGCGACGCTGGACCCGATGCCGGCCCCGCCCACGCTCCCCCGCACGCTGCTGACCGCGATGCTGCACGAGCTCGGCGCACCCGGGCTCATGTTGCAGCTGTGGGGCGAGGGGGTCACCGACCCCGCCGTGCGGGACCTGGCCGCCTCCGTCGTCCACCGGATGCGCGCCACGCTCGGCGGCTACGTGTCGCAGTGGCACCAGCGCACGCACGGGACGCCCGCCGACCAGGCGGACGCGCTCGGCGTCGAGCAGGGTGCACTCTTCGTCGCGGCCGTGCAGGGGTACATCGTGCAGGCTGCGCTCGTCGCCGACTTCGACGGCGAGGCCTACCTCGCGGCGCAGGAGAAGTACCTGCCTCGGTGACGGGCGTGAGCCCCGGGATGCGTCGAAGACTTCGTCGCGCCTCGCGGCACGAAGTCTTCGACGAGCCGCGCGCCACGGGCGGACGCGGCCCGGCAGCCCAGTCAGGGCTGCCGGGCCGGACGGTCAGCCGTTGAGGCGCTCGAGCACCAGCTCGCGCACGCGGCCGGCGTCGGCCTGCCCGCGGGTGGCCTTCATGACCGCCCCGATGATGGCGCCGATCGGCCCCTGGTTGCCGCCCCGGATCTTCTCCGCGAGGTCGGGCTGCGCGGCCAGGGCCGCGTCGATCGCGTCGAGCAGCGGGCCGTCGTCGGACACGACCTCGAGGCCGCGCGCGACGACGACGGCCTCGGGCTCGCCCTCGCCGGCCAGGACGCCCTCGAGCACCTGGCGCGCGAGCTTGTCGTTGATCCGGCCGCTGTCGACGAGCGACTGCAGCGCACCGATCTGCGCGGGCGTGATCGGCAGGTCGGCCAGCTCGACCTCCTGCTGCTTGGCGGTGCGGGCCAGCTCGCCCATCCACCACTTGCGGGCTGCGGCCGGCGAGGCTCCGGCGGCGACCGTCGCCTCGATGAGCTCGACCGCTCCCGCGTTGACCACGTCACGCATCTCGGCGTCGGCGTAGCCCCACTCCCCCTGCAGCCGGCGGCGGCGGGCCGCGGGCAGCTCGGGGAGCGCGGCGCGGATCTCCTCGATCCACGCACGGTCCGGGACGATCGGCGCGAGGTCCGGCTCGGGGAAGTACCGGTAGTCCTCGGCGTCGGACTTGATGCGCCCCGACGTCGTGGTGCCCGTGTCCTCGTGCCAGTGCCGCGTCTCCTGCGTGACCGTGGCGTCCGCGTCCAGGACGGCCGCCTGGCGGCTGATCTCGTAGCGGACCGAGCGCTCGACCGAGCGGAACGAGTTGACGTTCTTGGTCTCGGTGCGGGTGCCGAGCGGCGACTCGGGCGTCGGCCGCAGCGAGACGTTGACGTCGGCACGCACGTTGCCGCGCTCCATGCGCGCCTCGGAGACCTCCAGCGCGCGGAACAGGTCGCGCAGCGTCTGGACGTACGCACGGGCCACCTCGGGCGCGCGCTCACCGGCGCCCGTGATGGGGCGCGTGACGATCTCCACGAGCGGGATGCCGGCACGGTTGTAGTCGACGAGCGAGTACTCCGCTCCGTGGATCCGACCCGTCGAGCCGCCGACGTGGGTGTTCTTGCCCGCGTCCTCCTCCATGTGCGCGCGCTCGATGTCGACGCGGAACACGGTGCCGTCCTCGAGCTCGACGTCGACGAAGCCGTCGAACGCGATGGGCTCGTCGTACTGCGACGTCTGGAAGTTCTTCGGCACGTCCGGGTAGAAGTAGTTCTTCCGCGCGAACCGGCAGCTCTCGGCGATCGAGCAGTTCAGCGCCAGACCGATCCGGATCGCGTACTCGACGGCCGTCTCGTTGACGACCGGCAACGCGCCAGGCAGGCCGAGCGAGACGGGCGTGACCGACGTGTTCGGCTCCTCGCCGAACCCGGCGGGCGCGCCGTCGAACATCTTGGTCGCCGTGCCGAGCTCCACGTGCACCTCGATCCCGATCACGGGGTCGAAGCGGGCGACGGCCTCGTCGTAGTCGACGAGGTCAACCAGCGCGCTCATCGGGTCTCCAGTTCCGGGGCGCGGCCCAGCAGCGGGCCACCCCACTCGTTCTCCAGCAGGGCCTCGAGCGCGGCACCGACCCGGTAGAGGCGGTCGTCCGCCTTCGCAGGAGCGAGCACCTGGAAGCCGACGGGCAGGCCGTCGTCGGACAGGCCGCTCGGCAGCGACAGGCCGGGGACGCCGGCCAGGTTCGCCGGGATCGTCGCGACGTCGTTGAGGTACATCGCCAGCGGGTCGTCGAGCTTCTCGCCGAGCTTGAACGCCGTGGTCGGCGCGGTGGGCGAGACCAGCACGTCGGCCTTCTCGAACGCGGCGCTGAAGTCGCGCTGGATGAGCGTGCGCACCTTCTGGGCCGAGCCGTAGTAGGCGTCGTAGTAGCCGGCCGACAGCGCGTACGTGCCGAGGATGATGCGGCGCTTGACCTCGTCGCCGAAGCCCTGGCCGCGCGTCGCGGACATCACGCGCTCGGCCGTCGGGTTGTCCTCGGGGATGACGCGCAGCCCGAACCGCATGCCGTCGAACTTGGCCAGGTTGCTCGAGGCCTCGGCCGGCAGGATCAGGTAGTACGCGGCGAGCGCGTACGTGAAGTGCGGGCAGGAGACCTCGACGATCTCGGCACCCGCCGAGCGCAGCAGCTCGAGCGACTCGTCGAAACGGGCCTGGACGCCGGCCTGGTAGCCCTCGCCCTGCAGCTCCGTGATGACGCCGACGCGCACGCCGGTCAGGTCGCCGTTCGCGCCGAGGCGCGCGGCGCCGACGAGGTCCGGCAGCGGCTCGTTGATGCTCGTCGAGTCGCGCGGGTCGTGGCCGCCGATGAGCTCGTGCAGCAGCGCGCTGTCGAGCACGGTCCGCGTGACGGGGCCGGCCTGGTCGAGGCTGCTCGCCAGGGCGATGAGCCCGTAGCGGGACACGCCGCCGTAGGTCGGCTTGACGCCGACCGTGCCGGTGACGGCCGCGGGCTGGCGGATCGAGCCGCCGGTGTCCGTGCCGATCGCGAGCGGCGCCTCGTACGCGGCGACGGCCGCGGCCGAGCCACCGCCCGAGCCGCCGGGGATCCGATCGAGGTCCCACGGGTTGTGGGTGTTGCCGTACGCCGAGTGCTCGGTGCTCGAGCCCATGGCGAACTCGTCCATGTTGGTCTTGCCGAGGATCGGCAGGCCCGCGGCCTTGATCTTCTCGACGAGCGTCGCGTCGTACGGCGGCACCCAGCCCTCGAGGATCTTCGAGCCGGCCGTCGTCGGCAGGCCCTGGGTCACGACGACGTCCTTGACGGCGATCGGCACACCCGCGAGCGGGTGCAGCTCCTCGCCGGCCGAGCGCCGCGCGTCGACGTCGGCGGCCGTGGCGAGCGCCTTCTGCGAGGAGACGTGCAGGAACGCGTGCACCGCGCCGTCGACGGCGGCGATGCGGTCCAGGTGCGCCTGGGTGGCCTCGACGCTCGAGGCCTCGCCCGAGGTCAGCGCGTCGGCCAGTGCCGCGGCGCTGAGCCGCGTGAGGTCAGCGCTCATGAGTCCTCCCCCAGGATCTGCGGGACGAGGAACTTGCCGTCCTGCGCCGCCGGGGCGGACGCGAGCACGGCGTCACGGTCGACCGTCGCGACGGGCACGTCAGTACGGAACACGTTCGACAGGGGCAGGGGGTGGCTGGTGGCCGGCACGTCAGGCGTGGCGATCTCGCTCACGCGCGCGACCGACTCGACGATCACGTCGAGCTCGCCGGCGAGCCGGTCCAGCTCGGCGGGAGTCAGGTCGATCCGGGCCAGCCCCGCCACGCGCGCGACCTCGTCGCGGGAGAGGGAGGACATGGGCCCGAGTCTAGTGGGGTGGCTAGACCACCCGGTCGACGGCCGCCGTGACGAGCGAGAGGAGCGCGCGGGCGTAGGCGTCCTCGGCCGTGTCCGCCGTGAACACCTGCTCGGGCCGGCCCGCGACCTCGACGAGCACCTGGTAGCTCCCGTCGGTCGAGCGGGCGAGCGAGCGGAACGTCCGGCCGAGCTTGGCGCGCAGCTGGTCCTCGCGCGGCAGCCACAGCGCGTCGTCCTGCGCGACCGAGTCGAGCGCCCACTCCGTGGTGCCGTTGAACCCCAGCACCGTGCCCGTGTCGTAGCGGTGCGCCTCGATGGTCATCTCGCTGATCGTGAAGACCTCCTCGTCCAGGCCGTCCACGAGCACGACGAACGAGTCGCCCGACGCGGGGTCCCACCGCAGCCCGGAGGCCCGCAGCAGGAGCGCGAGGTCGGTGGAGATCATCTCGTCAGTATCGCCCCCCAGGGCGCCCGGGGTCGGTCAGCGCACGCTGAACGCCGCGTCGAACGAGGCCGTCGGCGCCGCGAACGCGTTGCGGCGGACGAACTCGAGCGCGTCCGGCGCCCCGACCAGGCGGTCCATCCCGGCGTCCTCCCACTCCACCGAGATCGGCCCGTCGTACCCGATCGCGTTGAGCGCGCGGAACGAGGCCTCCCACGGCACGTCGCCGCGGCCCGTCGAGACGAAGTCCCACCCACGGTGCTGGTCGCCCCAGCCCAGGTGCGAGGAGAGCCGCCCGTTGCGCCCGTTGCCCACGCGCAGCTTCACGTCCTTGCAGTCGACGTGGTAGATCCGGTCCGCGAAGTCGCCGATGAAGTCGACCGGGTCGAGCTGCTGCCAGATGAAGTGGCTGGGGTCCCAGTTCAGGCCGAAAGCCTCGCGGTGGCCGATGGCCTCGAGCGTGCGCACCGTCGTCCAGTAGTCGTAGGCGATCTCGCTCGGATGCACCTCGTGCGCGAACCGCACGCCCACCTCGTCGAACACGTCGAGGATCGGGTTCCACCGGTCCGCGAAGTCCTGGTAGCCCGCGTCGACCGCGGCCTGCGAGACCGGCGGGAACATCGCGACGTACTTCCAGATCGACGACCCGGTGAAGCCCACCACGGTCTTCACGCCGAGCTTGGCCGCCAGCCGCGCGGTGTGCTGCATCTCGGTGGCCGCGCGCTGCCGCACGCCCTCGGGATCGCCGTCGCCCCACACGACGTCCGGGAGGATGTCGCGGTGCCGCTGGTCGATCGGGTCGTCGCACACGGCCTGGCCCTTGAGGTGGTTGGAGATCGCCCACACCTTCAGGCCGTGGCGTTCCAGGATCTCCAGCCGGCCCGCCACGTACTCCTCGTCGTCCCAGCGCCAGGGGTCCAGGTGGTCACCCCAGCAGGCGATCTCGAGCCCGTCGTAACCCCAGCCCGCGGCGAGGCGCGCGACCTCCTCGAACGGCAGGTCGGCCCACTGGCCGGTGAACAGCGTGATCGGTCGTGCCATCGGTCACATCTCCTTGGTCGGGGTCCACACGGAGTCGGCTCCTGCCGAGCGTTCCACGGCGTCGAGCACGCGCTGCACCTGCAGCCCGTCGGCGAACGTGGGCGTCGGGGCCGCGCCGGTGGCGATGCCGCCGACGAGGTCGACGACCTGGTGGGTGAAGGCGTGCTCGTAGCCCAGGCCGTGGCCCGCCGGCCACCAGGCACCGACGAACGGGTGCTCGGGCTCGGTGACCACGATCCGCCGGAACCCTGCGGTGGCGGCCGGCTCCGCGGCGTCGAAGTAGTGCAGGACGTTCATGTCCTCGAAGTCGAACGCGAGCGAGCCGGCCGACCCGTTGATCTCGAGCCGGATCGCGTTCTTGCGGCCGTAGGCGAACCGTGTCGCCTCGAAGGTCGCCAGTCCCCCGCCGGACATCCGGCCCAGGAAGATGGCCGCGTCGTCCACGGTCACCGGGCCTGTGCGCCCCGAGGACGACGACGCGCTCAGCCCGCTCGACGAGTCCGCGACCGGGCGTTCCCGCACGAAGGTCTCGAGCACCGCCGAGACCCCGGTGACCTGCTCGCCGGTGATGAACTGCGCGAGGTCGACGATGTGCGCGCCGATGTCCCCCAGCGCGCCCGACCCGGCCTTCTGCTTGTCCAGCCGCCACGACAGCGGCGCGGCGGGGTCGGCGATCCAGTCCTGCAGGTACTGCGCGCGCACGTGGCGGACGGTGCCGAGGCGCCCATCGGCGACGAGGCTGCGCGCGAGCTGGATCGCCGGCACGCGCCGGTACGTGAAGCCGACCATCGCGACGCCGGGGGCGAGCGCCGCTGCGGCGGCCATCGCCTCCGCCTCGGCGACCGAGTTGGCCAGCGGCTTCTCGCACAGCACGTGCTTGCCCGCCTCGAGCGCCGCGATGGCGATCTCGGCGTGCGTGTCGCCCGGCGTGCAGACGTCGACCAGGTCCACGTCGTCGCGCCCGACGAGCGCCTTCCAGTCGGTCTCCACGTCGCGCCACCCCTGGGTGGCCGCCGCGGCGCGGACCGCGGCCTCGTTGCGTCCCGCGACGACCGCCATGTCGACGGCGAGCGGGAGGTCGAAGAACCGCGGGGCGTTGCGCCACGCCTGCGCGTGCGCCACGCCCATGAAGGCGTAGCCGACCATCCCCACGCCGAGGCGCGGCCGATCGGTGGGTGCTGCTGGGGGTGCGGTCATGGTGGGCTCCTCGCGCCTCGTGCTGAGACCGGACGGGGTCCGAACAAGGCCGGGCGGGCCGCAGGGCTGCAGCGGCCCGCCCGGACGAGGTCAGGACTCGAAGGCCGTCGGCAGGTACTTGTCGACGTTCGTCTTGGTGACGACGGGTGCGTACAGCTGCACCTTGCGCGGCACCTCGACCTCGACCAGGTCGCTCATCGACTTGCCCTGCACGAGGAGCCGGGCGAGCTTGATGCCGTCCGCGGCCTGCGTGGACGGGTAGATGACCGTGGCCTTGAGGACCGTGTTGTCGGCCTTGATGGCGTCCATGACGTTCTTCGAGCCGGCGCCGCCGACCATGAAGAACTCGTCGCGGTTGGCGTTCTGGATGGCCGCGAGGACGCCGACGCCCTGGTCGTCGTCGTGGTTCCAGATGGCGTCGAGCTTGGGCGCCGCCTGCAGGAGGCTGGCTGCGGCCGCCTCGCCGCCCTGGACCGTGAAGTCGGCCGCGACGCGGTTCGAGACCTTGAGGCCGCAGGTGCCGAGCGCGTCGGCGAACCCCTTGCTGCGGTCCTGCGTCAGCGGCAGCGAGTCGATACCGGCGATCTCGGCGACCTTGGCGTCGGTCTTGCCCTTGAGCTGCTCGCAGATGTAGGCGCCGGCGCTGACGCCCATGCCGTAGTTGTCACCGAGCACCGTGGTGCGCGCGGCGTTGGGGTCCGAGAACTCGCGGTCGACGTTGACGACGACGATGCCGGCGTTCATGGCCTTCGTCGCGACCTCGGTCAGGGCTGCTCCGTCGAAGGGCAGCAGCACGATGGCGTCGACGCCGTCGTTGATGAACTGCTCGATCTGGCTGATCTGCACGTTGACGTCGTTCGTGCCCTCGGCCTTCTTGAGCTCCACGTCGGAGTACTTGCCGGCCTCGGCGACCGCGGCCTTCGTGATGGCGCCCATCCAGCCGTGGTCGGCCGCGGGGGCGGAGAAGCCGATGACGACCTTGTCGCCCGGCTCGTCGTTGCCCGACGAGGCACCGGGCTGGACGGCCGCGGTCGACGTGTCGTCGCTCGGGTCCTCCTCCGGGGTGTTCGACGTGCAGCCGGACACGACGAGCGTGAGGGCGGCTGCGGTGCCGGCGATGGCGAGCCAGCGGCGGCGCAGGGGTGCTGCGGACATGGCGATCCTCCTTGATCGGGTGGTGCAGGGGACGTGCGTGCGTGCGGGACTCAGGTACTGGTGCGGGAGCGCTCGGCGAGCCGCTGCTGGAGCAGGACGGCGGCGACGATGATCACGCCCTTCGCCACGTTCTGCGCCGAGCTCGACAGGTTGTTCTGCGTGAACACGTTGGTGAGCGTCGAGAAGATCAGGACGCCCAGGACGGTGCCGACGATCGTGCCGCGACCGCCGATGAGGAGCGTGCCGCCGACGACGACGGCCGCGATCGCGTCCAGCTCGTAGAACTGGCCGTTGGTGGAGCTGCCGGCCGTGGTGCGGCCGAGCATCATGACCCCGCCGATGCCCGCGGCGAGACCCGCGAGCGCGTAGAGGTAGGTGGTGTGGCGCTTGACGTTGATGCCGGCCAGGCGTGCGGCCTCGGGGTTGCCGCCGACCGCGATCGTGCGCCGGCCGAACGTGGTCCGGTTGAGCAGGACCCAGCCGCCGATGGCGACGACCGCGAAGATCCACACGATGGTCGGGATGCCCAGGGGGTCCGCCCGGAAGAAGTCGAGGAAGCTCTGCACCTTGACGACCTGCGTCTGGCGGTTCGCGATGATCTCCGCGAGGCCTCGTGCGGCGACCATCATCGCGAGCGTCGCGATGAACGCGACGACCTTCCCGTAGGCGATCAGCACGCCGTTGACCAGCCCCGCCCCGAGCCCGACGAGCAGCGCGACGCCCACCATGACGAGCCAGTGCGTGTCGTTCGCCATCGTCTGCGTCGCGAGCGTGCTCGCCCAGACCGAGGCCAGGCCGAGCACGGACCCGACGGACAGGTCGATGCCGCCACCGGTGATGACGAAGGTCATCCCGATGCTCAGCACGCCGGTGACCGCGGCCAGGCTCAGGATCGTGAGGATGTTGTTGACGCTGAGGAACCGGTCGCCCGCGGTGATCACGCCGACCGCGCACAGCGCGACCAGCGCGACGACCAGGCCGAGGTTGCGACCCGCGGCCCCGCTGAGCAGGCCCCTGCGCTTGGCAGGGGTGGTGGCCTTCTCCACCCGGGCGGACTCGTCCGCTGCCGGCACCTTCGCCGTGAGGTCCTGGTCGCTCACGCGGCACTT
The DNA here is from genome assembly GCF_003470205.1 of Cellulomonas rhizosphaerae. Lineage (GTDB taxonomy): Bacteria > Actinomycetota > Actinomycetes > Actinomycetales > Cellulomonadaceae > Cellulomonas > Cellulomonas rhizosphaerae. Next base: position 29,590 of record NZ_QWKP01000215.1, on the reverse strand, counting down.
CCTTCCATGACGAGGTCGAGCACCCGGTGCTCGTCGATCTCGGACGTCGGTCCCTCATGGACCACGCGCCCGTCGGACACCACGAGGACGCGGTCGGCGAGGCCGAGCACCTCCTCGATCTCGCTCGAGACCACGACGACGGCGGTACCGCGTGCGGCGAGCTCGGCGATCAACGCGTAGATCTCCGCACGTGCACCGACGTCGACGCCGCGGGTCGGCTCGTCGAGCAGCAGCACCCGGCAGCCGTGCACGAGCCAGCGGGCGAGCAGCACCTTCTGCTGGTTGCCGCCGGACAGGGTGCGCGCGTGGCGGTCGCCATCGGCGGGCCGCACGTCGAGCGCGGTGATCTGCTGCCCGGCCTCGCGCTTCTCGGCACCCTCGTCGAGGAAGCCCGCGTTGGCGGTGCGGGCGAACGTGGACAGCGTGATGTTGCGGTAGACCGGCTCGTCCAGCAGCAGACCTTGGCTCTTGCGCTCCTCGGGGCACAGCCCGATGCCCGCGCGCACCGCATCGGGCACCGAGCCCGCCTTGAGCGCGGTGCCGTCGATCTCGACGCGTCCGGTCGTGGCCCTGCGGGCGCCGAACACGGTCTCGAGGATCTCCGAGCGCCCGGAGCCGACGAGCCCCGCGAGCCCGACGACCTCGCCCGCCCGCACGTCGAAGGAGACGCCGCTGAACGCGCCCCGCAGGCCGAGGTCCTCGACGTGCACGAGGGTCGGGGCGTCGTCGGCCACGGGTGGACGACGCGGGATCGCGTACTCGACGTTGCGGCCGGTCATCAGGCGGATGAGCTCGGCGGTCGGGGTGTCGGCCACGGCGAGCCCGCTGGCGACCGTGCGGCCGTCCTTGAGCACCGTGATCCGGTCGCCGATCTGGCGGATCTCCTCGAGCCGGTGGGAGATGTAGACGACGGCCACACCCTCGGCGGTCAGGTCGCGCACGACCCGGAAGAGGTTGGCGACCTCCTCGGAGTCGAGCACCGCCGAGGGCTCGTCCATGACGATCACCCGCGCGTCGTGCGACAGCGCGCGGGCCATGCTGACGATCTGCTTGCCCGCGGCGGACAGCGTGCCCACCTCGCGCCGGGGCGAGATGCCGCTGTGCCCGAGCCGCGCGAGGAGCTTCCTGGTGTGCGCGATCACCGCGCGACGCTGGGAGAAGCCGGCGGTGGCGAGCTCGTGGCCCAGGTAGATGTTCTCGGCGACCGACAGGCCGTCGACGACGTCGAGCTCCTGGTACATCGTCGCGATGCCGAGCTTCAGGCCTGCGACCGGGTGCGGGATGGTGACGGGCTCGCCGTCGATGAGGATCTCGCCCTCGTCGGGCTGGTGGGCGCCCGCGAGCACCTTGATGAGCGTGGACTTGCCCGCGCCGTTCTGGCCGAGCAGGCAGTGCACCTCGCCGGCGCGGATGTCGAGGTCCACGCCGTCGAGGGCACGGGCGCCGGGGAACTGCTTGACGATGCCTCGCATCGTGAGCAGCCCGGCTGTCTGGGGGTCGTCGGTGACCATGCGGACGAACGTAGGGATACTTCTGTCGGACGTCAAGCAAAAGTCGAGAGTTCTGTGGCAGAGTTATGCGAACGTGATCCGCACAAGTCCGCGGTCGGCACGCGAGAGGGCCACGAGGCGGGTGCCGCGCTCGTGACCGGGACAGGGGTGGTTCACTGTGCGCATGGACGAGCTGACCAAGTTCGCCCCCAGGCCGACAGGTGCCGGGGAGATGTTCCAGCTCCTCCGTGACGGGCAGCCGCGCACCCGCGCTGACCTGGCAACTCTCACCGGCCAGGCCCGGTCGACGATCGCCGCGCGGGTCGACCTGCTGCTCGCCTCCGGCTTCGTCGCCCCCGCAGGCGAGGCCACCTCGACGGGTGGGCGCCCGCCCGCGACGTTCCGGTTCAACCCCGCCGCCCGCGTCGTGCTCGCCGTCGACCTCGGCGCGACGCACTCACGGCTCGCGCTGACCGACCTGTCCGGCAACGTGCTCGCCGAGCACGCCGAGCAGATCGCGATCGCCGAGGGGCCCGAGCCCGTGCTCGACCGCGTCGTCGAGCTCGCGCACGAGCTTCTCGCCTCGGCCGGGCGCCCCGACTCCGACCTGGTCAGCGTCGGCATGGGCCTGCCCGGGCCCGTCGAGCACTCGACGGGGCGTCCCATCAACCCGCCGATCATGCCGGGCTGGGACGACGCGGACGTGCCCGGGCTGCTCAACCGCCGCCTGCACGTGCCGGTGCTGGTCGACAACGACGTCAACATCATGGCGCTCGGCGAGCACACCTCGCAGTGGCCGGCGGTCGACCACCTGCTGTTCGTCAAGGTCGCCACGGGCATCGGCGCGGGCATCATCTTCGACGGCGCGATCCGCCGCGGCGCGCAGGGCTCGGCCGGCGACCTCGGCCACATCGCGGTCCCCGGCGGGCTCGACCTGCCGTGCCGCTGCGGCAACACCGGCTGCCTCGAGGCCGTCGCGAGCGGACCCGCGATCGCCTCGGCGCTCACCGCCCTGGGCACCGCCGCGTCGAGCGGCGCCGACGTGGTCGCCCTGGTCCGCGCGGGCGACCTCGACGCGAGCCGCGAGGTGCGCGAGGCCGGCCGACACATCGGCGGCGTGCTCGCGGCGTGCGTGAGCATGCTCAACCCGTCCGTCATCGTCATCGGCGGCCAGGTCGCCGAGGCGGGTGAGCACCTCATCGCCGGCATCCGCGAGGTCGTCTACCGGCGCTCGCTCCCGCTGGCCACCCAGCACCTGCGCATCGTCGCGTCCCGCACCAAGGGCCGCGCCGGCGTGCTCGGCGCGAGCGCCATGGCGGCCGACCACGTGCTGTCCGCGGCCGCGATCGACGCCCACATCGCGTGAACCTGAACCCCCCACAAGCCAACGAAGACCAGGAGGACACCGTGACCCGTCAGGCACTCGTCGTGCGTGGAGGCTGGGACGGCCACGCCCCCGAGGAGGCGGCCGACCTGTTCGTGCCGTTCCTGCGCGAGCACGACTTCGACGTCACCGTCGAGGGCTCGCTCGAGGTGTACGCCGACACCGAGTTCATGGCCGCGACCGACCTCATCGTCCAGTGCTGGACGATGGGCGACATCCTGGCCGACGAGCTGCGGGGCCTGCGCACGGCCGTCGCGGCGGGGACCGGCTTCGCGGGCTGGCACGGCGGGATCGTCGACTCGTTCCGCATCGCCACCGACTACCTGCAGCTCGTCGGCGCCCAGTTCGTCGCGCACCCGCGCGGGATCGTCGAGCACACGGTCGCGATCACCCGGCCGGACCACCCGCTCGTCGAGGGCGTCCACGACTTCTCGCTGCACTCCGAGCAGTACTGGTTGCTCACCGACCCGCTCAACGAGGTGCTGGCCACCACGACCATCACGCCCGGCCCGGACGACGAGTGGCACGCACCCGTCACGTCCCCCGCCGTGTGGACCCGGCGCTGGGGGGCCGGGCGCGTGTTCGTCGCGACCCCGGGCCACCAGCTCGCGGACCTCGAGACCCCGGCGCTGCGGACGATCATCGAGCGCGGACTGCTCTGGGCAGCCCGGTAGCGCCGAGCGCGGTCAGACAATCGCGGCCGGCGCGCTAGCAGCCTCCCGCGAGCGGTCCGTCCCCCGCGCGCACGAGCTCGCGGTAGCGGTAGGCGTCGGCCGGCTGGAAGCCGAGGCCCGCGTACAGCAGAGCGGCGCCCGCGTTGTGCGCCTCCACCTGCAGGAACACGCGCCGCGCACCGCGCTTACGGGCCGCCGCGAGCGCGCGCAGCGTGAGCTCCCGCCCGAGCCCGGCCCGACGCAGGGTCGGGTCGACCACGAGGCTGGACAGGCCGGCCCAGTCCTCCGCGTAGGCCACGCGGATCACGCCACCCACGTGGTTGTCGACGACCGCGGTGAGGTAGTCGGCGGGCGCGCCGACCAGGACCTGCCGGGCGATCGCGTGGTCGGCGCCGGCCTTCTTCACACCGAGCCAGGCGGTCAGCCAGGCCGCGTCGGGCTCGGTCGCGTTGCGGACCTGCAGGTGCGGCCGCGCGGGCTCGGGAGTGCCCGGGCCGAGGCCACGCACGAGCACGTCGGTGTCCGACGCGATCGCGTAGCCCCGCTCCTCGAGCTGGGCCTCGAGCAGGACGTCGGACGCGCTCACGCGCACGATCGACGGCTGCCCCGCAGCGGCGTACAGCGCCTCGACCGCGGTGATCTCCGCGGCGGACGTGTCCCGGCCGGGCACCGCGCTGTTGGCCCGCCGGGTCACCCCGCCCGAGAGCCCGACGCGCCATCCCCCGGACGTGACCTCGACGTGCGTCGGCGGCCACGTCGCCTGCTCGACGAGCACGCCCGGCGCCTCGGGCGGCGTCCACGTGTAGGCGCGCAGGTGGACCTCGACGTGACCCCAGTCGCGGTGGGGCTGCGGCACGAAGCCGAGCCGCCCGTACAGCCGCTGCGCGGTGGTCATCGCGTCCAGGGTCGAGAGCACGATCCGCCGCGCGCCGGCGACGACGCACTGCCGCATCGCGGCGCGCATGAGGGCCTCGGCGATCCCCCGGCCCCGTGCCTCGGGAGCGACCGCGAGCATCCGCAGCTCGAGCTCGCCCGGCTCGGCGATCTCGGCGTACGACGTGCCGTGCGGCGCGAGCGTGATGGTCCCCACGACGACGGGCGTGCCGTCCGACGCCTCGACGGTCGCGACCAGCAGCGTCGCCTCCGCCGCCCGGCGCTCGGCGTCACGCAGCTCGCTCGTGTAGCCCTCGTCGGGGTCGACGAGCTCGTCCGCGAGGTACGCCTCCGCGGTGAGCGCCCCGGCGTCGGCGATCTGCGGGCCCGCCGCGACGGCGATGACCGGCGCGGCGCTCATGCCGACGCCCCCTCGGCCACCGCGGCCTCGTCGTCGGCCGCGGTCTCGTCGTCGGCCGCGGTCTCGTCGTCGGCGGGTAGCGCCACGCCCGCCGGTCCGGACGCGAGCAGCGCCTCGAACCCTGCCTCGTCCAGGATCCGCAGACCGAGCTCGCGCGCCTTGGTCTCCTTCGAGCCCGCGTTCTCCCCCACCACGACGTAGTCGGTCTTCTTCGAGACGCTCCCGGCCGACTTCCCGCCGCGCGACAGGACCGCCTCCTTGGCCTCGTCGCGGCTGAACCGCTCGAGCCCGCCGGTCACGACCACGGTCAGTCCCTCGAGCGTCCGTTCTTGCCCCGCGACCGCCTCGTCCGCCATCCGCACGCCGGCGGCCCGCCAGCGATCGACGACCTCGGCGTGCCACGGCTCGGCGAACCAGTCGAGGATCGACTGTGCGATCGTCGGCCCCACGCCCTCGACCGCCGCGAGCCGCGCGCCCGCCTCGGGCTCTGCGAGCGCCGCCCGCAGCGCATCCATCGACCGGAACTCCTGCGCGAGCGCGCGCGCGGCCGTCGGTCCGACGTTGCGGATGCTCAGCGCGACGATCACGCGCCACAGGTCCTTGGTCTTGGCCAGGTCGAGCTCGTCGAGCAGCGTGCGCGCCGCCTCCGACGGGCCCCAGTCGGGCAGGTCGGTCGTCGCCGCGGCGCGCTGCGCCTTGGTCCACGTGAGCCGGCGACGGAACGGGGTGCGCCGGCGCACGTTGCCGTCGTCGTCCTCGCGCGGCAGGCCCGTCTCCGGGTCGCGCACGACGACCTGGATCTCGCCGAGCCTCGCGAGGCTGCGCTCCCGGACCGCGGTGCGCTCCTCGTCCGAGGCGTCCGGGCCGTAGCCCACCAGGTCGAACAGGTCCGCCTCGGTGCGCAGCGGCGGCGTCTCGGGCACGTCCGGCTGCGTGAGCGCCGCGGCGGTCACCTCGCCGAGCGCCTCGATGTCGAGCCCGCCGCGCGACCCGATGTGCTCGACCCGGCCGCGCACCTGGGCGGGGCAGGACTCGGCGTTCGGGCAGCGCAGGTCCACGTCGCCCTCGCGCATCGGCCGCAGCGGCGTGCCGCACTCGGGGCAGTCGGTCGGCATCTGCCACTCGACGCGCGGGTAGCCGTCGTCGCGCAGCGCGTCGACCGCGCCCACGATCTCCGGGATCACGTCGCCCGCCTTGCGCAGCACCACGACGTCGCCGACCAGCACGCCCTTGACCCTGACCACGTCCTGGTTGTGCAGCGTGGCCTGCCGCACCGTGCTGCCTGAGACGAAGACGGGCTCCATGACGGCGAACGGGGTCGCGCGACCGGTCCGACCGATGCCGACCTCGATCGCCACGAGCCGCGTGTTCACCTCCTCGGGCGGGTACTTGTACGCGATCGCCCACCGCGGGGCGCGGCTCGTGGACCCGAGCCGCCGCTGCAGCACGATCTCGTCGATCTTCACGACGATGCCGTCGATCTCGTGCTCCACGTCGTGCCGGTGCTCGCCGTAGTGCTCGATCATCTCGCGCACCCCGTCGAGCCCCTCGACCACGCGCGTGTGGCCCGAGACGGGGATCCCCCAGCCGGCGAGCAGGTCGTACACCTGCGACTGCCGCTCGACAGTGGTCCCCGAGCCCGCGGGCCAGCGCAGCGCGCCGATCCCGTGCGCGTACATCCGCAGGTCACGACCCGCCGTGACGCGCGGGTCCTTCTGCCGCAGCGAGCCGGCCGCGGCGTTGCGCGGGTTCGCGAACGGGCTGCGGCCCGCGGCGACCTGCGACTCGTTGAGAGCCGCGAAGGCCTCGACCGGGAAGAACACCTCGCCGCGCACCTCGATGAGGTCCGGATGGGTGGCTGGGTCCCCCGCGAGCTCGTGCGGGATGGTCGAGATGGTCCGGACGTTGAGCGTCACGTCCTCGCCCGTCCGGCCGTCGCCGCGGGTCGCGGCGCGCACCAGGCGGCCCTTCTCGTAGAGCAGGGCGATCGCGAGCCCGTCGATCTTGAGCTCGCACAGGTAGTGCAGGGGGTCGGACGTCTCGAGGTCGCGGTGCGCGCGGTCCGCCCACGTGCCGATCTCCTCGGTGGAGAACGCGTTGTCGAGCGAGAGCATGCGCTCGACGTGGTCGACCGAGGTGAACTCGGTGGAGAACGTGCCGCCCACGCGCTGCGTCGGCGAGTCCGGTGTGCGCAGCCCGGGGTGGGCGTCCTCGAGGGTCTGCAGCTCGCGCAGCCGCTCGTCGTACTGGGCGTCCGAGGAGGTGGGCGCGTCGCTGATGTAGTACGCGAACTGGTCCGCCTCGATCAGGTCGGCCAGCTCGGTCCACCTCCGACGCGCGTCCGCCGGGATCTCCACCTGGTTCTCGTCGCTCACCCGCACATCATCGCGCGGACCGCCCACAGGCGCGTCAGCGCGCGGCGCGCCGCCGCGAGAGCACGAGCAGCGTGATCGTCCCGGCAGCGCCGGCGACGAGCAGGACCAGTGCGACGGTGATCAGCGTCGTCGAGGTGTCGGCGACGACGATGTCCTCGCGCGCGCCGTCGACCACCCACGAGCACACGGACGCCGGCGGCATGATCTCGTAGTGCACGCGCGCCTGCTGGAGCGGGCCGTCGGTCGCGCCGAACGCCACGAGGCAGGGCGTGTCGCCCGCGTCGGTCGCGGCGATCGTCGTCTTGGCGACGTTCGTCCACGCGGCGACGAGGAGCACGAGCCCGACGATCGCCGCGGCCGTCGACACCAGCATCAGGACAGCCCTGCGCACGGCGGGGTTGCTCACGTCTCGCTCCGTTCGGTCACCAGCCGCGCGCACCGCACGGCACCGGCGAGCGCCGCGCGGGCGTCGTCGGGAGAGGCTGCGGCCGGCGGGTCGCCGGCCAGGATCACCACGTCGCGCAGCGCGGCGGCCGGCAGGCCGACCGAGCGCCACGGCCGGGTCACGGTATCGGCCTGGCCGACGACGTCCGGCCCGGCGCACTGCGAGGACGCCTGCGGCGGGGCCTCGGCCCACAGCCGCATCCCACCCTCGACGGCCTCCGCCACGCGCTCCCAGCCCGGCTCGCCGAGCCCCGCGACCGCGAGCGCGAAGGCATCGGCGCCCGACGAGCGCAGCGCGGGCAGCGACGACCACGCGGTCCCGCCGTGTACCGCGACCGCCGCGGCGCCGCCGGCGCGCGCGCCCGTGACCACCGCGGAGAGCCGCTCGGCCGCGACCGGGCCCGGCACGCGCCGCAGCGCGGAGTAGCCCGAGAACGTGGGCAGCACGCCGGCCAGCACCTGGGCCAGCAGCGGCTCGTGCACGAGCACCTGGACCTGCGCGCCCGGGACGGCCCGGCGCACCGCGACGAGGTGCTCGCCGATCCCGGCGGCCAACGACTCGGAGAGCTCGTGCACCGCGCCGGTGTCGGCGAGCACGCGGTCGCCCCGCGCGAGGTAGAGCACCGCGGCCAGCGTCAGCGGGCCGAGCACGGGCACGAGCAGCGGGCCGACGTACCCGTGCGCGGCGACCGCGAGCGCGTCGAGGTCCTCGCGCGCGAAGGCCTGCGCGCGGCCGACGTCGCCGCCGGGACGGTCGGACAGCTTCCAGCCGTGCGGGCCGAGCTCCGTGGGCAGCTCGACCAGGAGCGCGGCGGCCGAGCCGGTCCGGTCGCCCCAGGGCCCGCGCGCGGGCAGCGTGGGCGTGAACGGCAGGCCGATGACCTCGTCGGGCAGGTCCGTGAGGTCGCCGACAACGACGGACGCCGCCTCGAGCGCGTCCGACCCGGGCCACCGGCCCGTGCCGCTGACAGCGGTCACGAGGCCGCCACGGCAGCACGACGCGACGACGTCACCGTCGCCTGCCCCAGCACGCGCGTGCCGTCGAACAGCACGAGCGACTGCCCCGGTGCCACGCCCCGCAGCCCGTCCGCCAGCGTCACCTCGACCGAGTCCCCGGCCACCCGGGCCCGCGCTGCGACGGGAACGCCATGCGCCCGCACCTGGACCGAGCACTCGAGGTCGGCGGAAGGCGTCCCGAACCACACGGCCCGGTCCGCGGCGACGACGTCGACGAGCAGCTCGTCGGCCGAGCCGACCACCACGCGGTTGTTCACCGGCTCGATCGAGAGCACGTACCGCGGCTTGCCGTCCGCGGCGGGGCGGCCGAGCGCGAGGCCGCGGCGCTGCCCCACCGTGTACGCGTAGGCGCCGTCGTGCTCGCCCACGACCTCGCCGTCGCTGTCGACGATGTCGCCCGGCTGCGACCCCAGGCGCGCGCGCAGGAAACCCTGGGTGTCGCCGTCGGCCACGAAGCAGATGTCGTAGGAGTCGGGCTTGGCCGAGACCGAGAGCCCCCGGGCGGCCGCCTCGGCACGGGTGACCTCCTTGGAGGGCACGTCGCCGAGCGGGAACATCGAGCGCGCGAGCCGCTCCGGGCCCATCACCGCGAGCACGTAGGACTGGTCCTTGGCCGCGTCGAGCGCGCGGTGCAGCTCGCGCGTGCCGTCGTCGCGCACGACGATGCGCGCGTAGTGGCCAGTGCACACGGCGTCGAACCCGAGCGCGACCGCCTTGTCGAGCAGCGCGGCGAACTTGATGTGCTCGTTGCAGCGCACGCAGGGGTTGGGCGTGCGCCCGGCCTCGTACTCGGACAGGAAGTCCGCGACGACCGTCTGCTCGAACTGCTCGGACAGGTCCCACACGTAGTACGGGATGCCCAGCACGTCGGCCGCGCGTCGCGCGTCGCCCGCGTCCTCGATCGAGCAGCAGCCGCGTGAGCCCGTGCGGAACTGGTCGCGCGTGCGCGACAGCGCCATGTGGACGCCGACGACGTCGTGCCCCGCGTCGACCGCGCGCGCGGCAGCGACCGCCGAGTCGACCCCGCCGGACAGGGCGGCCAGGACGCGCATCAGCGCACCCCCGCCAGGCCCGCGGCACGAGCCCGGTCGACGACGGCGGGGAGGGTGGCGACCAGCGCGGCGACGTCGTCGGCCGACGAGGTGTGGCCGAGCGAGAACCGCAGCGCGCCGCGCGCGTCGTGCTCGTCGACCCCCATCGCCAGCAGGACGTGCGACGGGCGCGGGACGCCCGCCTGGCACGCCGATCCCGTGGAGGCCTCGATGCCCGCGGAGTCGAGCAGGTAGAGCAGCGAGTCCCCCTCGCAGCCCGGGAACGTGAAGTGCGCGTTGAACGGCAGCCGGCGCGCAGTGTCGACCGGGCCGCGCAGCTGCGCGTCGGGCACGGCCGCGAGCACGCCCGCGACGAGCTCGTCGCGCAGCGCCGCGATGCGGGGTGCGACCACGGGGCGCGCCGCGACGGCCTCGTCGACCGCCGCCGCGAACGAGACCAGCAGCGCCGCGTCGAGCGTCCCGGACCGCACGCCGCGCTCCTGCCCGCCGCCGTGCTGCACGGGCATGAGGTCGAGCCCGCGGCGCGCGAGCAGCGCACCCGTGCCGCCCGGCCCGCCGACCTTGTGCCCGCTGACCGTCATCGCGTCGAGCCCGGAGGCCGCGAAGTCCACCGGCACCTGGCCGACGGCCTGCACCGCGTCCGCGTGCACCGGCACGCCGTACCGCCGCGCGAGCGAGACGACCTCGTCGAGCGGCTGCAGCGCGCCGACCTCGTTGTTCGCCCACATGACCGACAGCAGCGCGGCCTGCTCGCCGTGCCGGTCCAGCTCGTCGCGCAGCGCGTCCACGTCGAGGACGCCGTCGGAGTCGACCGGGAGCAGCACGAGCTCGGCGCCCGTGTGCTCGGCCATCCAGAACGCCGGGTCCAGGACCGCGTGGTGCTCGACCGCGGAGACGAGGATGCGCCGGCGGGTCGGGTCCTCGCGGCGCCGGGCCCAGAACAGCCCCTTGACGGCGAGGTTGTCGGCCTCCGTGCCGCCCGAGGTCCACAGCACGTCCGACGGGCGCGCGCCGAGGGCCGCGGCGAGCGACTCGCGCGACTCCTCGACGACCCGGCGGGCCGCCCGGCCGGAGCCGTGCAGGGATGACGGGTTGCCCGTGCGGGTCATCTCGTCGGTCAGCGCGCGCACCGCGCCCGGCAGCATGGGCGTGGTCGCCGCATGGTCCAGGTAGACGGTCACGGGCACGAGTCTACGAACTGGAGCGGACTCTCCCCGCACGCACCCCCTGCGACCTGGCAGGATGTGCGCCGTGAGTGCCGACGACGTCATCGCGTTGCCGGTCGCGTTCAGCGGGCAGCGGCTCGACTGGCGCGACCTGCCTCGGCACGTCCGCGCAAGGATCGCGGAGCTCGCGGGCGCCCAGGTGACCGCGGAGATCAGCGCGACGAGCGGCTTCTCCCCCGGCTTCGCCGCGGTCCTCGAGCTGGCCGACGGCCGCGGGGTGTTCGTCAAGGCGGTCTCCAGCGCCGAGAACCCCCTGTCCCCGGACCTCGCGCGCGCCGAGGCACGGGTCGCCGCCTGCCTGCCCCCGCAGGTCCCCGCGCCGCGGCTGCAGTGGTCGTCCGACGACGGCGACTGGGTGATCCTCGGCTTCGACGTCGTGCACGGCCGCTCCCCGGAGCTGCCCTGGGTCCCCACCGAGCTCACCGCCGTGCTCGACGCGGTCGCACGCCTCGCGGACGTCGAGCCCCTGCCGGGCCACACGCTTCCCCGCACCGACGACCAGCTCGCCGAGGACTTCACCGGCTGGCGCAAGATCGCCGCGATGGACGACGCCGAGCAGACCCGGGGCGAGGAGGCCGGCGGCGAGATCGGCCGCTGGGCGCGGGCGAACCTCGACCACCTGCAGCGGTGCGAGCAGGAGGCGCTGCGCGCCATCTCCGGCGACGGCCTCGTGCACGGCGACCTGCGGGCCGACAACGTGCTCATCGACCCCGACCACCACCGCGTGTGGCTGATCGACTGGCCGCACGCGAGCGTGGGCGCGCCGTGGCTCGACCTCGCGTTCATGCTCCCGAGCGTGACGCTGCAGGGCGGCGGCGACCCGGCGACGATCTTCCGCGCCCAGCCGGCGTCCGAGGGCGTGTCCGACGACGAGCTGCGCGCCGGCCTGGCCGGGCTCGCGGGCTACTTCGTCTGGAGCTCGCTGCAGCCCGCGCCCCCGGGCATCCCGAACCTGCGCCGGTTCCAGGCCGCGCAGGGTATGGCGACCGTGCGGTGGTTCCGCGAGCTGACCTGAGTCAGCCCTGCTGCGCCCGCAGGGCCGCGGTGAGCTGCGGCAGGACCTCGTTGAGGTCGCCCACGATCCCGAAGTCGGCGATCTCGAAGATCGGCGCGTCGGGGTCCGAGTTGATCGCGACGATCGTGCCGGACGCCTGCATGCCGCCGCGGTGGTGCACCGCGCCGGAGACGCCCACGCCGATGTAGAGCCGCGGCGAGATGGTCACGCCGGTCTGGCCGATCTGCGCGTCGTGCCCGATCCAGCCCTCGTCGGTGGCCACGCGCGTCGCGCCGACCGCGCCGCCGAGCACGTCGGCGAGCTCCTCGACGAGCGTGAAGTCGCCCTCCGTGCCGCGGCCGCCGGCCACGACGACGTGCGCGCTGCCGAGGTCCGGGCGACCGCTCGCGGGGCGCTCGGTGCGCTCGACCAGGCTGACCCGGCGCGCGGCCGCGCTCGCGGCGACTGCGTGGTCGACGACGTCGGGGACGCCGCCGCTCTCGGCGGGCGAGACCGCGACCGAGTTGGCCTTGAACGTCACGACCGCCAGGGGCGTGGTGATCGCGCACCGCGTGTTCCAGGTGCCGGCGAACACGGTCTTGCTCGCGACGAGCCGGCCGTCCTCGACGACCAGCCCGTCGGCGTCCGTGACCACGCCCGCGCCGGTGAGGACCGCGAGCCGGGCCGCGACCTCCTTGTTCTCGAACGTCGAGGTGACCAGCAGGGCGCCCGCGCCGGTCGCGTCGAGCAGGCTCGCGAGCGCCTCGGCCAGCACGGCCGACAGGTGCAGGTCGGCGTCGGCGGTCAGCCGGTGCACGCGCGAGACGCCCAGCGCGCCGAGGTCGGCGAGCGTCTCCGCGTCAGGCTCCGCGCCGTCGGCCGCCCACACGCCGTGGATCGCGCCGCCCAGCCCGCGGGCGAGGGTGACCAGCTCGCGCACGGGCGCTCGCAGCGTGCCGTCGGCGGTGTGGTCGAGCAGGACCAGGGAGTCGGTCACGTGTCGCGTCCTCAGATCTCGTGTGTCGGGGAAGCCGGTCAGGCGAGCTTGTTCTCGACGAGGTACGCCGCGAGCTGCGTGCCCGCGTCCCCCTGGTCGTTGATGAGCACGCGGTTCTCGCGCGCCGGCCGCGCGGCCGCCTCGACGACCGCGGTGCGTGCACCGGCCGCGCCGACGTCGGCGGGCGAGAGGCCGAGGTCGCCGAGCGAGAGGGTCGTGACCGGCTTCTTGCGAGCGGCCATGATGCCCTTGAAGTTGGGGTAGCGCGGCTCGTTGGCCTGGTCGGTGACCGAGACGAGCGCGGGCAGCGGCGCCTCGAGCACCTCGGTCGCGTGATCGAGGTTGCGGCGCACGCGCACGGTGCCGCCCTCGACGCTCACCTCGGCCGCGAGCGGCAGGGCGGGGACGTCGAGCAGTGCCGCGAGCGCGGTCGGGAGCAGCGACGTCAGGCCGTCGAGGCCGGCCATGCCGGTCACGACGAGGTCCACGGGCGTCTCGGTGCCGAGGTGCGTGATCGCCGCGGCCAGCACGCGCGCGGTCCCGACCACGTCGGAGCCGGCGATCGCGTCGTCGAGCACGTGGACGGCCTCGTCGGCGCCCATCTGCAGGCCCTTGCGGACCGCGTCGACCGCGTCGTCGGGCCCGACCGTGAGGGCGACGACCTCGCCGCCGGCTGCCTCCGCGAGCGTGAGGGCGGCCTCCAGGGCGTTCTCGTCGAGCTCGTTGAGGGTGCCGTCACCCCCGTCACGCACCACGTAACCGGACTCACCGAGGGCGCGGTCCGACTGGATGTCCGGGACGTGCTTGACGCAGACGACGATTCTCACGTCCGGAACGTTACCCCGGGCGCGGTGCCCCACGGGGGGCTGTGTTCGCCTGGCGGAACCCGCGACATCACGCGCCGCGAAACATCGTCGTCGCACGCGTCCTCCATGATGTTGCCGTGACCACCCTCCACGCCCACCGCCGACCCCCGCAGCTCGGGGTCCACGTGACCGACGACGGCATCGTCGTCGCCGTGCTGGCCACGCACGCCCACGCCGTCGACCTGTGCCTGTTCGACGACGACGGCGCCGAGCGTCGCGTCCGGCTCGGCGGCCCCGCGCAGGGGCTGTTCTGGGCCGACGTGCCCGGCGTGCGGCCCGGTCAGCGCTACGGCTTCCGCGCGCACGGCGTCTGGGACCCGGTCGCGGGCCTGCGGCACAACCCGGCCAAGCTGCTCGTCGACCCCTACGCGCGCGGCCTGCTGGGCGAGATGACGTACGGGCCTCAGACCTATGGACACGTCGTGGCCGACGACCTGACGGGCGACCCGTACGGGCCGGCGGACGAGCGCGACTCGGCGGGGTTCGTGCCGTACTCCGTCGTCGTCGACACGCGTGCGCTGCCCGGCCCCGACCCGGCCGCGAACCGCCCGTGGGTGCCGTGGGACCGCACGGTCGTCTACGAGGCGCACGTGCGGGGCCTGACGATGCTCAACGAGCAGGTCCCGGCCGAGCTGCGCGGCACGTACGCAGCGCTCGCGCACCCGGCCGTCGTCGACCACCTGCGCCGCCTGGGCGTCACGACGCTCGAGCTGCTGCCGATCCACGCGGCGGCCACCGAGCCGCACCTAGTCGACAAGGGCCTGACGAACTACTGGGGCTACTCGACGCTCGGCTTCTTCGCCCCGCACGCGGCCTACGCGACGGCCGCGGCCCAGGCGGCCGGCCCGGCGGCCGTGCTCGCCGAGGTCCGCGGCGCGGTGCACGCGCTGCACGAGGCCGGCATCGAGGTCCTGCTCGACGTGGTCTACAACCACACCAACGAGGGCGGCCTGCCGGGCCAGCACGTCTCGTGGCGCGGCCTCGACTCGACGATGTACTACGTGCACGACGGCGGCGTCCCGGCCGCGCTGGCCGACGTGACCGGGACGGGCAACACCCTGGACTTCCGCCGCAGCGCCGTGGTCCGCATGACGCTCGACTCGCTGCGCTACTGGGCGAACGAGATAGGCGTCGACGGCTTCCGGTTCGACCTCGCGGTGACGCTCGCGCGCGACTCGGACGGCTTCACGCCCGACCACCCGCTGCTCGTCGCGGCCGCCGCGTCGCCCAGCCTGCACGGCCTCAAGCTCGTCGCCGAGCCGTGGGACATCGGGCCCGGCGGCTGGCGCACGGGCCAGTTCCCGCTGCCGTTCGGCGAGTGGAACGACCGCTTCCGCAACGCGTCGCGCTCGTTCTGGCTCGCCGACCCCTCCCGCGCGGCGCACGGTCTGCCCGGCCACCGCGTGCGTGACCTCGCCACCCGCCTGTCCGGCTCGGTCGACCTGTTCGGCCACAGCGACCCGCCGCTGGTGCGCGGCCCGGTCGCGTCGGTCAACTTCGTCACCGCGCACGACGGGTTCACGCTCGCGGACCTGGTCTCCTACGACTACAAGCACAACTCCGCGAACGGCGAGAACAACCGCGACGGCAGCGACGACAACCGCTCGTGGAACCACGGCGTGGAGGGCCCGGTGAACCCCGACTCCCCTGCCGCGGACATCGCGCCGCTGCGCCGCCGCTCGATCCGCAACCTGTTCGCCACGCTCGCGCTCGCCGCCGGGACCCCGATGATCACGGCGGGCGACGAGATGGGCCGCACCCAGCGCGGCAACAACAACGCGTACTGCCAGGACAACGAGATCTCCTGGATGAGCTGGGACCTGTCCGAGAGCCGCCAGGACCTGCTGGCGACCTCACGCTGGCTCCTCGCGCTGCGCCGCGACCACCCCGCGCTGCGCTCGCCGCGCTTCTACACCGGGCGGCCCGTCGCCGGCAGTCAGCGCCCCGACCTCGCCTGGTTCGACGCGGCCGGCGTCGCGTTCGACCACGCCCGCTGGCACGACGCCTCGATCCGCACGCTGCAGATGCTGCGCGCGTCCGCCGAGCCCGACGAGCCGGAGGACGTGGTCCTGCTCGTCATCAACGGCGCGCTCGAGCCGATGGACGTCACGCTGTCGGGCCAGCCGGGCGACCGCTGGCTGCTCGCGTGGGACTCCGTCTGGGAGCACCCGTCCGAGCAGCGGGCGGCCGCGATCGCGGGCGCGCTGCACACGGCGACGGGCGAGGTCGCGGCGCTCGAGCCGCTCAGCATGCGGGTCTACCTGCTCGCGCCCTGATGCTTTCTGGACGAGCGTCCAGGGCGTAGGGTGCCGTCGCATGACGCACTCCCACGATGTCGTGGTCGTCGGCGCCGGCCTCGCCGGCCTGGTCGCCACCGCCGAGCTCACCGCGGCCGGTCACCACGTGACCCTGCTCGACGCGGAGCCCGCGGCCTCGCTCGGCGGCCAGGCGTTCTGGTCGTTCGGCGGGCTGTTCCTCGTCGACTCCCCGGAGCAGCGCCGCCTCAAGATCCGCGACAGCGCCGAGCTCGCGCTCGGCGACTGGTTCGGCTCGGCGGACTTCGCCGACGACGGCAGCGACCGGTGGGGTCGCGCCTGGGCCGAGGGCTTCGTCGACTTCGCCGCGGGCGGCATGCGCGCGTGGCTGCACGGGCAGGGCGTGCGCTGGTTCCCGCTCGTGCAGTGGCCCGAGCGCGGCGGCTACCTCGCCGACGGACACGGCAACTCGGTGCCTCGATTCCACGTCACGTGGGGCACCGGCCCGGGCGTGCTCGAGCCGTTCGTGCGCGCGCTGCTCGATGCGCGGGCCGCGGGGCTCGTCGACGTCCGCTTCCGGCACCGCGTCACGTCGTTGGTCACGACCGACGGGCGGGTCACGGGCGTGCGTGGCGAGATCCTGGCACCCGACGACGTGTCGCGCGCCGAGCGATCGTCGCGGGAGGTCGTCGCGCCCTTCGAGCTCGACGCCGCGTCCGTCGTGCTCGCGACCGGCGGCGTGGGCGCCAACCACGAGCTCGTGCGGGCGTTGTGGCCCTCGTCGGCCGGACGACTGCCGGAGCGCATGCTCTCGGGCGTCCCCGACCACGTCGACGGCTCCGGCATCGAGGCCGCGCGCTCGGCGGGCGCGGCCGTCGTCCACGAGGACCGGATGTGGCACTACCCCGAGGGCGTCACCGACCACACGCCGGTGTGGTCGAAGCACGGGATCCGGATCCTGCCCGGGCCGTCCTCGTTGTGGCTCGACGCCGACGGTCACCGCCTGCCGGTCCCGCTGTTCCCCGGCTTCGACTCCCTCGGGGCGCTGCAGCACATCACCGGGCGCGGCGACGACCACTCCTGGTTCGTGCTCGACAAGACCATCCTCGGCACCGAGTTCGCCCTGTCCGGGTCGGAGCAGAACCCGGACCTGACCGGCCGCAGCATCCCCCAGCTCCTGCAGCGGGTGCTGCCCGGGGCCGTCGGTCCGGTCGAGACGTTCGCGCAGAAGTCCGACGAGTTCCTCTGGGCCGACACGCCCCACGAGCTCGCGGCGAAGATGAACGCCCTGTCGGGCTCGTCGCGCATCGACGGCGACGCGCTCGAGGCGCTGATCGTCGCCCGCGACCGGCAGGTCGAGTCCGGCCTGGGCAAGGACCTGCAGGTCATCGCGACCGCGCGGGCCCGCGAGTACGTCGTCGACAAGCTCATCCGCGTCGCCAAGCCGCACCGCCTGCTCGACCCCGCGCACGGCCCGCTCCTCGCGGTGCGGCTGTCCGTGCTGACCCGCAAGACGCTCGGCGGCCTGGCCACCGACCTCGAGGGCCGCGTGCTGCGCGCCGACGGCGAGGTGCTGCCCGGCCTGTGGGCCGTGGGCGAGGCGTCCGGGTTCGGCGGCGGCGGCGTGCACGGCCACCGCGCCCTGGAGGGGACGTTCCTGGGCGGCTGCCTCTTCACGGGCCGCACCACGGGCCGCGCCCTCGCCTCCACCCTCTGACCTCTCGCCCTCCCGCGAGTGCGCCCGCGACGTGGGCCGCTCTCGGTGCGCACGGGGCGCGCTCGCGGAGTGAACGTCGAGCGTCGGGGAGGCGTTGCAGATGCTGGGTAGGGGCGCCTGCGGATAGGTTCGGGACTGTGACGACTTCCCCCGCGAGCCCCGGTCGCGGCCAGCGCTCGAACGGCCGCCGCAAGCCCGCAGCCCCCAGCCCTGCATCCCCGACCGCTTCCACCGCCGATGCGTCGGCCGGTGCGCAGCCTGCGACGTCGCACGTCGTGACGCCCCCTGTGGCGGCCGTTGCCGCGGCGACGTCTCCCGACGAGCAGGCGCGCGTGACCGCTCGCGTCGAGCCCACGTCGCGCAAGGCGAAGCGGGCCGCCGAGTCCGTCGAGCCCTCGCGGCCGACGACCGCACCGACCACCGCGGCGCCCGCCGACACTGCGCCTGCAGCGGCCCCCGCCCCGACGACGGCCGCCACCGCCCCGTCGTCGTCCGCCGCGACCCCTGCGCCGACTCCCGCGCCGACAGAGCCCGCGGCGTCCGCCCACGCACCCATCGGCCGCATCCCCGTCGTCGACGTCTCCCCCGTCGCCGAGGCCGGTCGCTTCCCCGCGAAGGCGGTCGTCGGCGAGGCGTTCCCGGTCCGGGCGACCGTCTTCCGCGAGGGCCACGACGCGGTCGCCGCGACCGCGGTCCTCGTCGCTCCCGACGGCACGGACCACTCGAGCGCCCCGATGGTCGACATCGCGCCGGGCCTCGACCGCTACGAGGCGCGCCTGGTCCCCGACCGGGTAGGCAGCTGGTCCTTCCGGGTCGAGGGCTGGTCCGACCCGTGGGCCACCTGGGTGCACGACGCGACGATCAAGATCGCGGCGGGCATCGACGTCGAGCTCATGCTCGCCGAGGGCGCGCTGCTGCTCGCGCGCGCCGCCGCCCGCGACACCGTGCCCGACGAGGACGCCTCGACCCTGCGCTACGCGGAGAGGCGCCTGCACGACGTGCACCTCTCGCCCGACGAGCGGCTCGATGCCGCCCTCGCCGACCGCGTCCGCAGCGCGCTGGCCCGCAACCCACTGCGCGACCTGGTCAGCGCGTCGCCGGAGTACCCGCTGGTCGTCGAGCGCACGCTCGCGCTGGCCGGCTCGTGGTACGAGCTCTTCCCCCGCTCGCACGGCGCCCGGTACGACGAGTACACCGGCCGCTGGGTCTCGGGCACGCTGCGCACCGCGGCCGATGAGCTGCCGCGCATCGCCGGCATGGGCTTCGACGTCGTCTACCTCACGCCGATCCACCCGATCGGCTCGTCCAACCGCAAGGGCCGCAACAACTCGCTGCTCACCGAGCCGGGCGACCCCGGCTCGCCGTACGCGATCGGCTCGGCCGACGGCGGCCACGACGCGATCGAGCCGACGCTCGGCACGTTCGACGACTTCGACGCGTTCGTCGCCCGGGCGCGCGAGCTGCGCATGGAGGTCGCGCTCGACGTCGCGCTGCAGTGCTCGCCGGACCACCCGTGGGTCGCGGAGCACCCGGAGTGGTTCACGACGCGCGCGGACGGCACGATCGCCTACGCGGAGAACCCGCCGAAGAAGTACCAGGACATCTACCCGCTGAACTTCGACAACGACCCCGCGGGGATCGCGGCGGAGATCCGTCGTGTCCTGCAGGTCTGGATCGACCACGGCGTGACGCTGTTCCGCGTCGACAACCCGCACACCAAGCCGCTCGACTTCTGGCAGTGGCTGCTCGCGGACGTCGCCAAGGACCACCCCGAGGTGATCTTCCTGTCCGAGGCGTTCACGCGCCCCGCGATGATGGCCACGCTCGCCAAGGTCGGGTTCCACCAGTCGTACACGTACTTCACGTGGCGGAACACGAAGGACGAGATCGAGGAGTACCTCGAGGAGGTCTCGGGCGAGTCCGGCGCGTGGATGCGCCCGAGCTTCTGGCCGACGACGCACGACATCCTGCCGCCGTACCTGCAGGCGTCCGGCGGCCGCGGGTTCGCTGTCCGCGCGGTCCTCGCCGCGACCGGCAGCCCCACGTGGGGCATCTACTCCGGCTACGAGCTCGTCGAGAACGTCCCCCGGCCCGGCGTCGAGGAGCAGATCGACAACGAGAAGTACGAGTTCAAGCCGCGCGACTGGTCGCAGGCCGAGCACCTCGGCATCGCGCTGCTGCTCGGCAACCTCAACGCCATCCGCCGGGGCCACCCCGCGTTGCGCCAGCTGCGCAACCTGCGGGTGCACCCGACGAGCGACGACGCGACCGTGGCGTTCTCCAAGCACCTGTCGGCCGAGCACTCCCCGACGGGCCGGGCGGACACGGTCCTCGTCGTCGTGAACCTCGACCCGTGGAACACGCGCGCCGGCACCGTCGAGATCGACCTGGCCGGCCTCGGCCTGCCCGAGCAGGTCACCGCGCGCGACCTGCTCACCCACGAGGAGTGGACGTGGGGCTCGACTGCCTTCGTCCGCCTCGACCCCGCCGAGCGACCCGCGCACGTCATCGCGCTGGAGGCACCGTGACCACCGAGCCCCAGGCGCGCACCGCGTCCCTGCCCCGCGTCCGCGAGCCCGCGCCGACGACCGCGCAGATCACCCTGCCGCCGAGCCGCCAACCGCAGGTCCCGGCCGTCGGTGCCAACGGCCTGTCCGACGACCCCGAGTGGTACCGCAAGGCGGTCTTCTACGAGGTCATGCTGCGCTGCTTCTCCGACGCGGCCGGCAACGGCAGCGGCGACCTGCGCGGCCTGATCAACCGGCTCGACTACCTGCAGTGGCTGGGCATCGACTGCCTGTGGCTGCCGCCGTTCTACCCGAGCCCGCTGCGCGACGGCGGCTACGACGTCGCCGACTACACCGCGGTCGCCGCGCAGTACGGCACGATCGCGGACTTCACCGAGCTCATCACCGAGGCGCACGCCCGCGGGATGCGCCTGGTCGTCGACCTCGTCATGAACCACACCAGCGACCAGCACCCGTGGTTCCAGGCGTCGCGCTCGGACCCCGAGGGCCCGTACGGGGACTTCTACGTCTGGTCCGACGAGAACTCGCGCTACCAGGACGCGCGCATCATCTTCGTCGACACCGAGACGTCCAACTGGACCTTCGACCCCGTGCGTCGGCAGTACTTCTGGCACCGGTTCTTCAGCCACCAGCCCGACCTCAACTTCGACAACCCCCGCGTGGTCGACGCGATGCTCGACGTGGGCCGCTTCTGGCTCAACCTCGGGGTCGACGGGTTCCGCCTGGACGCCGTGCCGTACCTGTTCGAGGCCGAGGGCACCAACTGCGAGAACCTGCCCGAGACGCACGCGTTCCTGCGCAAGGTCCGCCGGATGCTGGACGACGAGTACCCCGGCCGCATCATGCTCGCCGAGGCGAACCAGTGGCCCGAGGAGGTCGTGCACTACTTCGGCTCCGAGGAGGAGCCGGAGTGCCACATGTGCTTCCACTTCCCCGTGATGCCGCGGATCTTCTACTCGATCCGTGACCAGAAGGCCTCGCCGATCGTCGACATCATGGCCGACACCCCGGCCATCCCCCGCGGCGGCCAGTGGAGCACGTTCCTGCGCAACCACGACGAGCTGACGCTCGAGATGGTCTCCACCGAGGAGCGCGCCTCGATGTACGGCTGGTACGCGCCGGACTCCCGGATGCGCGCCAACGTCGGCATCCGCCGCCGCCTCGCGCCGCTGCTCGACAACTCCCGCAAGGAGATCGAGCTCGCGCACGCGCTGCTGCTCAGCCTCCCCGGCAGCCCGTGCCTGTACTACGGCGACGAGATCGGCATGGGCGACAACATCTGGCTGCCGGACCGCGACGCGGTGCGCACCCCGATGCAGTGGACCCCGGACCGCAACGCCGGCTTCTCGACGGCGGACCCGGGCAAGCTCTACCTCCCACTCGTCCAGTCGCTCGTCTACCACTACGGGCACACCAACGTGGAGGCGCAGCTCGCCCAGCCCACGAGCCTGCTGCACTGGGTGCGCGGCATGCTCACGGTCCGCCGCGCGCACCCCGCGCTCGGCATGGGCGACGTCGAGTTCCTCGACTGCGACAACGAGTCGGTGCTCGCGTTCCGCCGCCACACCGACGACGAGTCGCTGCTCGTGCTCGCCAACCTCGCCTCGACCGCGCGGCACGCCACCGTCAAGCTCCCCGAGCACGCCGGGCGCCCGCTGCGCGACGTCTTCGGCGGCG
Organism: Cellulomonas rhizosphaerae; assembly: GCF_003470205.1. GTDB lineage: Bacteria > Actinomycetota > Actinomycetes > Actinomycetales > Cellulomonadaceae > Cellulomonas > Cellulomonas rhizosphaerae. Next base: position 7,600 of record NZ_QWKP01000215.1, on the reverse strand, counting down.
CCCAGTTCGGGACCATCGGCGACGACGGCACGGCCACCTTCACGCTCGGGTCCCGCGAGTTCTTCTGGCTCGCGCTCGAGGACGCACCGGAGCTCGGATGACGATCGCTGCGCAGCCCGCGACGCCCCTCGACGACGCGCTGCTGGAGGTCCTCGCGCCCTGGCTCCCCGCGCGCCGCTGGTTCCCGGCCAAGGGCGCGGCGGCGACGCTGACCCTCACGGGCGTGCTCCCGCTGTCCGACGAGGTCCGCATCCTGCTGGTCCGCGCCCGGGCCGGCTCGATCGACGCGCTCCTGCAGGTCCCGGTCGTGCTCGGTCCCGGCACGGGCGAGGTCATCGGGACGCTCAACGACCGGGACGTGCGCGACGGCGCTGCCGACCCGGCCTTCCTGCGGGCCTGGCTCGCCGCGGCCGACGGCCCGGGCACGAACGCCAACCCGGACGCGGCCCGGATGATCACCGGCGAGCAGTCCAACACGTCCGTGATCCTCGGGGACACCGCGATCCTCAAGGTCCTGCGCGCCCTGCAGCCGGGCGAGAACCCGGACGTCGACGTCCCGCGCCACCTCGTCGAGCAGGGCTGGTCCCATGTGCCGGCGCCGCTGGCGTGGCTCGAGGGCGAGTGGTTCGACGCCGACGGGACGTCGCGCCGCGGCTACCTCGGTGCCTTGAGCACGTTCGTCGCAGGCGCCGAGGACGGCTTCGAGCTCGCGTGCGCGTACGCCGGGCGAGGCGAGTCGTTCGCCGACCTGGCCCGCGACCTCGGCGCCGTGACGGCGACCATGCACGCGGCACTGGCCGCGTCCTTCCCCCGGCTCGACGCCCCCGACGGGCCCGCCCTGGTGGCCGACGGGATCGCCCAGCGCTTCTCCTGGGCCACGTCCGCGGTCCCCCAGCTCGCGGCCTACGCGCCGGGCGTCGAACGCGTCCTGGCCGAGGTCCGCGCCCTGCCGACGACGCCGCCGCGCCAGCGCGTGCACGGCGACCTGCACCTCGGTCAGGTGCTGCGGGCCCGGGAGGCGTGGTTCATCACCGACTTCGAGGGCGAGCCCCTCGCGCCGCTCGACCAGCGCACCAAGCCGGACCTGGCGGTGCGCGACCTGGCCGGCCTGCTGCGCTCGATCGACTACGCGGCGGCCGTCGGTGGCCTGACCGGGGACGCCGCGGCGGCGTGGACCGACGAGGCCCGTGACGCGCTGCGCGCCGGGTACACCTCGTCGGACGCCTCGTCCCATGGCCCGGCGGGCGGCTCGTCGGGCGGCTCTTCGGGCGGCTCTTCGGACAATGAGGTGCTCACGCACGCGCTCGAGCTGGACAAGACGCTCTACGAGGCCGTCTACGAGTCCCGCAACCGCCCGACCTGGTTGCCCATCCCGATCGCCGCGCTGGACCGCCTGGTCGGCTGACCCGCGCTCGTCAGTCGAGCTCGGCGGCCCACGGCGGGTTCGCCCCACTGCGGGACACCGTGATCGCCGCCGCGCGTGCGCACCGGGCGAGGATGTCGGCCAGCACCTGCGGGTCGATGCTGCGCAGTGCGTCGCGGTCGCCCGCGAGCCCCGCGCCGACGAGCCCGTCGATCAGTGCACCCATGAACGTGTCCCCCGCGCCGACCGTGTCGACGACGTCGACCCTCGGCGCGACCACCCAGGAGAAGCCGGTCGGCGTGAGCACGGTCGCGCCCTCGCCCCCGGTCGTCACGACGACCAACGCCGGCCCGAGCGTGAGCCAGTCGGCCGCGGTGTCCATCGGGTCCTGGTCCGGGTGGAACCAGGCGAGGTCCTCGTCGCTCACCTTGACGACGTCCGCGAGCGCGACGAGCTCGCCGACCCGGGCCGCCGCGACGACGTGGTCGCCCATGAGCGCGGGCCGCGCGTTCGGGTCGTACGTGATGGTTGTCGTGGGGCGCAGCCGCGCGACGAGGTCCGCGACCTGCCGACCGCCCGGGTCGAGGACCGCGGAGATCGACCCGACGTGCAGCACGTCGGCGGGCTGGACGTCCACGTCGCCGAGGTCCCACGCCAGGTCGAACACGTAGGTCGCGGCACCGGTCGCGTCGAGCGTGGCCTCGGCCGTCGAGGTCCGCTCTGCGGGGGCGACGACGACGTCGACGTGCGACTCCTCGAGCCACGCGCGGATCACCGCGCCGCGCTCGTCGTCGCCGAACGACGTGAGCAGTCGCGGCGCGCACCCGAGGCGACCGAGCGTCAGCGCGACGTTGGCCGGGCTCCCGCCGGGGTGCTCGACGACGGACCCGTCGGCCCGACGCACGATGTCGACGAGCGCCTCGCCGACCACCAGGACGCTCATGCGAGCAACCCGTCCGCGACGGCCTTGCCGATGGCGGGTGCGAGCGGCAGGCGCGGGATGAGCACGGACTGCACCGCGTGGTAGAGGTCGGCCTTGCCGGGCCAGACGGTCGCGGCCGGGTGGTTCTCCGCGTCGAGCTGGTGGTGCCACGAGCCGCGCTCGCGGTCCAGCACGTACTGCTCGGCGTAGTCCCACCACCGGCGGTAGTCGTCGGCGAACCGGGCCTCGCCCGTGCGGCGGTAGAGCGCGGCCGCGGCGGCCGTGGCCTCGGCGATCACCCAGTGCATGCGGTCGTGCACCACGGGCGCGCCCGACCAGTCCGTCGTGTAGACGAACCCCGGAGCGCCGTCGGCCGCCCAGCCGTCGGCGACCGCGCGGTCGAACAGGGCCGTGGCCCCGGCCAACCCACCCCCGGCGACGTCGGCGCCCGCGGCCTCGACGTGCAGCAGCAGCCTGGCCCACTCGAGCCCGTGCCCGATCGTGGCGCCGTACGGCTTGAACTTGTCGCCGGGCTTGTCGGCGTTGAGCTCGGGCTGCGGCACCCACTGCGCGTCGTAGTGCTCGGGGATGCGCCAGCCGTTCGCGCTCGCGTGCGCCACGACGTTCGTCGTGATGCGCGCCGCGCGCTGCAGCCACGCGGGGTCGCCCGTGACGTCGTATGCGGCGAGCATCGCCTCGACGGAGTGCATGTTGCCGTTCACGCCCCGGTACGGGTCGACCGTCGTGAAGCCGCGGTCCCACGCATCCACGCACATCCCGGCCTCGTCGTCCCAGAACCGGGTGAGCAGCGTCGCGAGGGCCTCGTCGAGCAGGTCGCGCGCGCCGGGCAGGCCGGCCAGGGTCGCGGTCGAGGCGGCGAGCACGACGAACGCGTGGTCGTAGCAGGCCTTCGTCCCCTCGTCGCGGCCCGGGCCGGCGTCCGCGAACCAGCCGCCGTGCTCGTCGTCGTGCAGCGGTCCGGTCAGGCCGGCGAGCGCCGCCTCCGCGGTCGCGGAGGCGCCCGGCACGCCGAGCAGAGCCGCGAGCGAGTACACGTGGGTGGTCCGCGCGGTGATCCACGTCTGGACCGGCTGGGAGGCGTCGGGGTGGCCGTCGTCGTCGAGCCAAGCGGCACCGCCGCCGGCGGCGGGCAGCTCCCGGCCGAACTCGAGCAGCCGGGTGAGCTCGCGGCCGAGCCAGTCGCGGTGGGTGGGCAGGTCGGGCCAGGCGATCACGCGTCTCCTCCAGGACTGAGCACGCGACGGCCGTCGCGTCGGTGCTCGGTTGCCGTGCTCGTGGGCGCTCCCGGTGAGGAGGAGTGCCTCGACGTCGCGACGATCGGGCCGCCGTGGCCGAATGACATCGCTGACATGAGCATACCGGCGCCATCCCGCCCCGTCTGCAGGCCACTCGGCGCGACCGCCGCTGGGCCCGACGGCCCGCTGCTAGGGTGCGCCCGTGGTGACCCCATCCCCGGCCGACGACGCCCCGCGCCCGAGCTCGTCCGCGCCTTCGTCGGCCGCTACCACGCCCGCCGCCTCGTCTGCCAGCACGAGTCCCGCCCCGTCTGCCACCACCACTCCCGCCGCGCCCGCCAGCAACACGCCCGTCGCGTCTGCCGCAACCGCTCCCGCCGCGTCTGCCACAACCGCTCCCGTCGCGTCAGCCGCCACCGCGCCGCCCGGCCGCGCGACGCTCGCGGACGTCGCGCGCCTCGCGGGCGTCAGCGCCAAGACCGTCTCGCGCGTCGTGACCGACACGGACACGGTCGCCCCCTCGACGCGGGCGCGCGTCGAGGCCGCCGTCGCCGAGCTGCGCTTCCGCCCCAACTTCCTCGCGCGGGACCTGCGCCACGGTGCGGTCTCCAAGACGGTCGGCTTCGTCATGGGCGACATCACCAACCCGTTCTACTTCGAGCTCGGCGCGGGCATGGAACGCGAGCTGCACCGCGGCGGCCTGACGATGGTGCTCACGGCGACCGAGGACGACGCGAGCGCCGAGGAGCGCGTCGTCGGCTCGCTCCTCGCGCAGCGCGTGCGCGCGCTCGTCGTCGTCCCGATCGCGGCCGACCAGTCCTACCTCGAGCACGAGCGCAGCCTCGGCACACCGATCGTGTGCGTCGACCGTCCGCCGGTGGGGCTGGACGTCGACACGGTGCTGCTCGCGAACCGCGCCGGCGCGGCCGCGGCCGTCGACTCGCTGACCGCTCTCGGGCACCGGCGGATCGCCTACATCGGCAGCCCCGGTGACCTGTACACCAACCGCGAACGTCTGGCCGGGTACCGCGAGGCGCTGGCTCGCGTGGGCGTGCACGACACCGCGCACTGGGAGCGCACCGACGGCGACGGCCGCGACTTCGAGGCCGCGATCCACGACGTCCTGCACCAGGCCGATGCGCCGACCGCCGTGCTGACGGCGAACAACCGGGCGAGCGCGGCACTCCTGCGCGCCGTCGGCACCGACCGCGGCGACCTCGCCTACATCGGGTTCGACGACTTCGACCTCGCGGACGTCCTCGGGTTCAGCGTCGTGGCCTACGACATGCGCGAGTTCGGCCGGCTCGCGGCGCAGTGCGTGCTCGACAGGCTCGAGTCGCCGGACGCCCCGCCACGGGCTCTCGAGGTGCCCGTGCACCTGGTCCACCGAGGCTCCGGAGAGCGACCGCCGGCCTGATCCCGCCGCCGACGTGCGGGAACGCAGCGGCCCGTCGGCGCGCTGGCGGTGCACGGGGGCGCCGCGAGTGGTTGGGTAGTGGGATGAGCCCGGCTGCGTCACCCCCGGTCCCCGTCGATTCCGACACCCTTCGCACCGTCGCCCACGGCGCCTGGTTCGACCCGCACGCCGTCCTCGGCCCACACCCGGGCGATGGAGGCGTGACGATCCGCGCGCTCAAGCCGATGGCCGATGCCGTCGTCGTGCGCACCGCGACGGGTCGCCACGAGCTCGCGCACGAGCAGGACGGCGTCTGGGTCGCGGTGCTCCCCGGCACCGAGGTCCCGGACTACCGCCTCGAGGTCACGTACGGCGAGACGACGACGGAGGCCGACGACCCTTACCGCTTCCTGCCCACCGTGCAGGAGCTCGACCGCCACCTCATCCGCGAGGGCCGGCACGAGCAGCTCTGGACCGTCCTGGGCGCGAACGTCCGCTCCTACCCCGGCGAGCTCGGTCAGGTCGACGGCACGTCGTTCGCCGTCTGGGCCCCCAACGCGCGCGCGGTCCGCGTCATCGGCGACTTCAACTACTGGCAGGGCGCGACCCACGCCATGCGCTCGCTCGGCGAGAGCGGCGTCTGGGAGCTGTTCATCCCCGGGGTCGTGGCGGGCACCCGGTACAAGTTCGAGATCCTCGCGCCCGACGGCTCCTGGCGTCAGAAGGCGGACCCGATGGCCCGCGGCACCGAGGTGCCGCCCGCGACTGGCTCGGTCGTCGTGCAGTCCGCCTACACCTGGAACGACGAGGCCTGGCTCGCGGCCCGCGCGGCGCGCAACCCGCACACCGAGGCCCTCAGCGCCTACGAGGTTCACCTCGGCTCGTGGCGCGAGGGCCTGTCCTACCGCGACCTGGCGCACCAGCTCACCGAGTACGTGCTCGAGCTCGGTTTCACGCACGTCGAGTTCCTCCCCGTGGCCGAGCACCCGTACGGCCCGTCCTGGGGCTACCAGGTGACGTCCTACTTCGCCCCGACGTCGCGGTTCGGCCACCCCGACGACCTGCGCTACCTGATCGACACGCTGCACGGCGCCGGCATCGGCGTCATCGTCGACTGGGTGCCGGGCCACTTCCCCAAGGACGAGTGGGCGCTCGCGCAGTTCGACGGGACCGCGCTGTACGAGCACCCGGACCCGCTGCTCGGCGAGCAGCCCGACTGGGGCACGTACATCTTCAACTTCGGGCGGTCCGAGGTCCGCAACTTCCTCGTCGCCAACGCGACGTTCTGGCTCGAGGAGTTCCACGTCGACGCGCTGCGCGTGGACGCCGTCGCCTCCATGCTCTACCTCGACTACTCGCGCAAGGAGGGCCAGTGGCGCCCGAACCGCTACGGCGGCCGCGAGAACCTCGACGCCATCTCGTTCCTCCAGGAGGCCAACGCCACGGCCTACCGGCGCAGCCCCGGCACGATGATGATCGCCGAGGAGTCGACCGCGTGGCCCGGCGTCACCGCGCCCACCGACTACAACGGCCTCGGTTTCGGGCTGAAGTGGAACATGGGCTGGATGAACGACACCCTGCGCTACATGGCGGAGGAGCCGGTGCACCGCCGCTACCACCACGGGGAGATCACCTTCTCGATGGTCTACGCCTACTCGGAGCGCTACATCCTGCCGATCAGCCACGACGAGGTCGTGCACGGCAAGGGCTCGCTCTACGGCCGCATGCCCGGTGACCACTGGCAGAAGCTCGCGGGCGTCCGCACGCTGCTCGCCTACCAGTGGACCCACCCCGGCAAGCAGCTGCTGTTCATGGGCCAGGAGTTCGCGCAGCAGAACGAGTGGACCGAGTCCCACAGCCTCGAGTGGTGGGCGCTCGACGACCCGGGCCATCAGGGCGTGCAACGCTCGCTCAAGGACCTCAACGCCGTCTACCGGGCTACGCCGGCGCTCTGGCAGCTCGACCACTCCCCCGAGGGCTTCGAGTGGATCGACTCCGACGACGCCGACAGGAACACGCTCGCCTACATCCGCCGCGGCGTGGACACGCCGGACGTCGTGGTCGTCGTGAACTTCGCCGGCACGCCGCACGAGAACTACCGGCTCGCCCTTCCGCAGGGCGGCAGTTGGACCGAGGCGTACAACTCCGACGCAGAGCTCTACGGCGGTTCCGGGGTCGGCAATCTCGGCGCCATCGACGCGCTTCCGGACCCCCACTACGGGCGCCCCTATTCGGCATCGGTGCGCATTCCGCCGCTGGGCGCGGTCATCTTCGTCGCCCCGACCCAGGCTGCGGGGCCGGACCTCTTCTAGCAGAACCCGACCGCCACCGAACGGTCGACGACGAGGGGCTCACCTGCATCTGTGCAGGTGAGCCCCTCGTTCATGTCCGTCCGCGTCACTGGGGAGAAACACCTGCTCGGCCGTCCGCGTCCACGCTCGTCGAGTGCGCACCGAACCCTCGAGTGCGCCGGACGCCACTCGGTCGCGGCCCTGGTTGAGGGGGCACGGGGCGTAGCACTCGCGACGGGATAATGCGTGCGGCGAGACTTGTGGGGGAAACAGAAAGAGCCACCCCCGGAGGGGTGGCTCTTTGCTGAATGATGTCCGGCGGCGTCCTACTCTCCCACACCCTGGCGAGTGCAGTACCATCGGCGCTGAGGG
>NZ_QWKP01000214.1 GCF_003470205.1 Cellulomonas rhizosphaerae | reverse complement strand
GGTCGCGCGTGCCGGTCGCGGCGTCGACCACGCCGACGACGAGGAACAGGGCGGCCTTGAACATCGCGTGCGCGCCCAGCATCGCGAGCCCGGCGAGGGCGGTGGCGCGCGAGCCCAGCCCGACGAGCAGCGTGATCAGCCCGAGCTGGCTGACCGTGCCGAACGCGAGGATCAGCTTGAGGTCGTGCTGCCGCAGCGCGCGGTACCCGCCGAGCAGCAGCGTGCCGCCACCGAGGACCACCACGCACCAGCGCCACGACTCGTGCGTGGAGTAGGCGGGCGCGAAGCGTGCGACCAGGTAGATGCCGGCCTTCACCATCGCCGCGGCGTGCAGGTAGGCGCTGACCGGGGTCGGCGCGGCCATCGCAGCGGGCAGCCAGAAGTGGAACGGGATGAGCGCGGACTTGGTGGCGACGCCGGCGAACAGGCAGAAGATCGCGACCGTCGCGGTGGTGCCGCCCGGCGGGTGGGCGATCACCTCCGACAGGCGGTAGGTGCCCGCCGACTCGCCCAGCAGCAGCACGCCCATGAGCATCGCCAGGCCGCCGGCCGTCGTGATGACGATGGCCTGCATCGCGGCTCGTCGGCTGGCCTTGCGGTCGCTGTAGTGGCCGATGAGCAGGTACGACGTAACCGTCGTGAGCTCCCAGAAGACGAACAGCAGCAGCATGTCGTCGGACGTGACCAGGCCCAGCATCGCGCCCGCGAACGCGACGAACACGCCGCCGAACCGGCCGAGCCCGTGCGCCGTGGTGGAGAAGTAGCCCGCGCAGTAGATGAGCACGAGCGCGCCCACGCCGCCGACGATCAGCGTCATGAACCAGCTCAGGGTGTCGAGCCGGAAGGTGAGCTCGAGGCCGAGCTGCGGGATCCACTGGATCTGCTCGACGGGCCCGTTGCCCTCGCGCACCGCCGACGTCCACGACAGCGCCCACACCGCCGCGCTCGCCGGCGCGAGGGCCAGTGCCCAGAAGGCCCGCCGGCCCCACCAGCGCACGAGCACGGGCGCGACGACGGCTGCGGCCAGGTGGATGGCGAGCAGCAGCAGCACGCGTCCGGTCTCCGTCCTGTCGGGGCGGGATGGGCGGTCGGGTCGATCTGTTGTCAGGGTCGTGCGGGGTGGTGCGCGGGATGGTGCGGGGGACTCACGGGTGGCGCGGGGTCACGCGGGTACGGCACACAGGGGGCGCCGGATGGCGTCCCCAGGAGGTCCAGCGGATTGGTCAAGACTCTACCAACCGCCCGGACCGCCCGGTCCCCACGACCGCCCCGACGCCCGAGGGTTCACCTCCTGTTCCCCGCCGCCCGCCCCCGGCGCCCACCCGGACGCCGCCCGCCGTCCGCCCGCGATCACCTCGCCGACTCCGCCCAGGCCCGACGGTCGGCACGGGGAATCGACATCGTCACGGGGGTTGCAATACCCGTGGTGATGCGGAATCTCCGTGATGATCGGGGGATCGCGCCGTGGTGTCGAGCGGTCGCGGCTGGCGGCCGGGGCCGCGAGCGGGGCGCGGCGGTCCCGGGTCGGCGGCGGGGGCGGCCGATAGCGTGACCGCGTGGACGGGGTGCGCATGGACGGGGTGCAGTGGGTCGCGTTGGTCGTGGTGGTCGTCGCGACCGTCGTCGGGGTCGGCATCTTCGCGCGCGGCGCGACGACGATCACCCGGACGGTCCGGATCGGGCGGTCGGCACCTGGGCGGTGGCGTCCGGTCGGCCCTCGCGCGCGACGACTCGTCGCCGAGGTGCTCGGGCACGGCCGGTTCCAGCACCGACCCGTGGTCAAGGCCGCGCACTGGGTCGTCATGCTCTCGTTCCCCCTGCTCTTCCTGACGCTGCTCACCGGCTACGGCCAGGTGATCGACCCCGGGTTCACGCTCCCGCTCGTCGGGCACCTCTGGCCGCTCGAGTGGGCCATCGAGGCCTTCGCGTGGGCATCGCTGCTGGGCATCGCCGCGCTGTTCGTCCTGCGGCTGCGCCTCCGGCCCCGCGGCGAGGACGCTCGTCGGTCGCGGTTCTTCGGCTCGAACCAGGCCCAGGCGTACTTCGTCGAGGCGACCGTCGCCGCGGTCGTGCTCGCGGTGATCGCCCTGCGCGCGCTCGAGCACGCCCGGGGCGGGCAGTCCGCGTGGCACTTCCCCCTCACCGCGTGGCTCGCCCCGTCCTGGGACCAGGGCACGCTCGAGACCGCCATCGTCGTCGTCGCGACGGTCAAGATCGTCGTGTCGATGTCGTGGTTCGTGGTCGTCGGGCTGCAGCCGACGATGGGCGTCGCGTGGCACCGGTTCCTCGCGATCGTGAACGTCTACGCGCGCCGCGAGCCCGACGGCCGCCCCGCGCTCGGCCCCCTGCAGCCGATCACCACGCAGCACGGGCCGGTGGACCTCGAAGGCCTGGAGGACCTGCCCGACGACGCGCGCCTCGGGGTCGGCGCCATCGAGGACTTCACCTGGAAGGGCCTGCTCGACTTCTCCACCTGCACCGAGTGCGGCCGATGCCAGGACCAGTGCCCCGCGTGGGCCACGGACAAGCCGCTGTCCCCCAAGCTCGTCACGCTCGCGCTGCGCGACCACGCCGCGGCGACGGCCCCGTACCTGCGCGCGGCCGACGAGTCGCACGCGGGCCTCGACCTCATCGGCGGCGGCGTCATCGACCCCGACGCCCTGTGGGCCTGCACCACGTGCGGCGCGTGCGTGCAGCAGTGCCCGGTCGACATCGAGCACGTGGACGCCATCGTCGACATGCGCCGCTACCAGGTGCTCATGGAGTCGGCGTTCCCCAAGGAGCTCGGCGGCGCGTTCACCAAGCTCGAGCGCCAGGGCAACCCGTGGGGGCTCCCGGCCCGCGCGCGGCTCGACTGGGCCAAGGGGCTGGAGTTCGACGTGCCGGTCGTCGGCGCCGACGTCGAGTCCGCCGACGACGTCGAGTACCTGTTCTGGGTGGGCTGCGCGGGTGCGTACGAGGACCGCGCCAAGCGCACGACGAGGGCCGTCGCGGAGCTGCTGCACACGGCCGGCGTCAGCTTCGCGGTGCTGGGCGACGGCGAGGGCTGCACCGGCGACCCCGCCCGACGAGCCGGGAACGAGCTGCTCTACCAGATGCTCGCGAGCGCCAACGTGGAGGTCCTCAACGAGGTCGGTGCGAGGCGGATCGTCGTCACGTGCGCGCACTGCTTCAACACGATCGCACGCGAGTACCCCCAGCTCGGCGGCCGGTACGAGGTGCTGCACCACACCGAGCTGCTCAACACCCTGGTCGCCGACGGGCGGCTCCGGCCGGCCCCGCAGGAGGCCACCAGCGTCACCTACCACGACCCCTGCTACCTGGGCCGGCACAACGAGATCTACTCCCCGCCGCGCGAGCTGCTCGACTCGCTGCCGGGCGTGACCGTCGCCGAGATGCCCCGCAACCGCGAGCAGTCCTTCTGCTGCGGCGCGGGCGGCGCGCGCATGTGGATGGAGGAGTCGATCGGCACGCGGATCAGCACGACGCGCGCGACCGAGGCCATCGGCACCGGCGCGGACGTCGTCGCGACGGCGTGCCCGTTCTGCACGGTGATGCTGAGCGACGGCGTCGCAGCCGCTGCCGCTGCCACCGACGTGGTCGGCGTCCCCGAGGTCACCGACATCGCGCTGCTCCTGCTCGACCGCGTCCGGGAAGCGGAGACCTCCGCATGATCGGCCGGCTCGACGAGGTCGTCGTCGACTGCGCCGACCCGCTGGCCCTCGCGACCTTCTGGTCCCACGTCCTCGGCGGCACCCCGGAGCTGCGCGACCCCGACTGGTGCCGGCTGCAGGCGCCGGGCTCGCCCCTGATCGCCTTCCAGCGCGTGCCCGAACCCAAGTCGACCAAGAACCGCCTGCACCTGGACGTCCTGGTCGACGACCTCGAGTCGGCCACCGCACAGGCCGAGGAGCTGGGCGCGACCCGCATCGGCACGCGCCACGACGACGTCGCCGGCTCGTTCCAGGTGCTGGCCGACCCCGAGGGCAACGAGTGGTGCGTGGTCAGCCCGGCGTGAGGCTCAGGCGTCGTTGACGCGGCGGAGCAGGTCGACGAGGGTCGCGCGGTCAGCGTCCGAGAGCACGCTCAGCCGCTCGGCGGCCCCCTGGTGCTGCTGCACCGCCACGGCCGCCAGCAGCTCGCGCCCCTCGGGCGTGAGCTCGATGAGCGTCGCGCGCCGGTCGGTCGGGTCGGGGATCCGGCGCACGTGCCCGTCGGACTCGGCCTGGTCCACCTTCGAGGTCACTGACCGCGGCGCGACGTCGAGCCGCTCGGCGATCTCGCCCAGGCGCTGCGGCGAGTCGCAGCGCGAGAGGGTCCGCAGGAATCGCAGCTGCCCCGGCGTGGTTCCTACGGAGCGCAGCAGCACGGCCGTCTCGCGCCGCAGCGAGTGCAGGATGCCGTAGAGCAGGTCGAGGAACTCCCCGGGTGCGCCGTCGGTCGGATGGGTGCTCACGGCCGTGAGGCTACCGAACCCTCGCGCGGTTGTGAACCAGGCACATAGTGAGTTAGCCTCACCATCGGCGCAAGACAGCTCGACGACCCCCCGGAGGCGCCTCATGTCCACCCCCCTCGGCTCAGGCGGCCCGCAGGTGATGCGCGGCTTCTTCAAGGACGGCGCGGTCACCCACCGCCGCCTCACCCGCGACACGCTGCGCCGCATCCTCGCGTTCGCGCGCCCGTACCGCTGGCAGCTCGCGCTGTTCGTCGGGCTCATCGCCCTCGAGGCCGCGGCCGGCGCCCTGACCCCGCTGCTGGTCAAGAACCTCATCGACCACGGCATCAGCACCGGCGACACCCGCCAGGTCGTCGTCCTCGCCTCGGCCATCGCTGGGCTCGCCCTGCTCGGCGCGGGCCTGAGCGTCGCCGACCGCTACGTCTCGTCGAAGATCGGCGAAGGGCTCATCTACGACCTGCGCACCGAGGTCTACGACCACGTGCAGCGCATGCCGCTCGCGTTCTTCAGCCGTGCCCGCACCGGCGCGCTCGTGCAGCGGCTCAACGGCGACGTGCTCGGCGCACAGCAGGCGTTCACCTCGACGCTGCAGAACGTCGTGAGCAACACCCTGACCGTGGTCTTCGTGCTCGCCGCGATGTTCTCGATGTCCTGGCAGCTGACCGCGCTGTCGCTCGTGCTGCTGCCGGCGTTCGTGCTGCCGGCGCGGTGGTTCGGCAAGCGGATCGCCGCCGTCACGCGCGAGAGCTACGAGCGCAACGCCGACGCGGCCCAGATCATGCAGGAGCGGTTCAACGTCGCCGGCGCGCACCTGGTGAAGATCTTCGGCGACCCCGCCCGCGAGTCGGCCGCGTACGCCACCCAGGCCGCCCGCGTGCGGGACATCGGCGTCACCCGGTCGCTCTACGCGACGTGGTTCCGCGTCGGCCTGACCACGCTGGCCTCGGTCGCGATCGCGATCATCTACGGCGCGGGCGGCGTCATGGCCATCCGCGGCGAGCTCACCGTCGGCGTCGTCGTCGCGCTGGCCGCCTATCTCGGCCGCCTCTACGGCCCCCTGACCGCGATGTCCACGGTCCAGGTCGACGTCATGACCGCGCTGGTCAGCTTCGAGCGCGTGCTCGAGGTGCTCGACCTCCAGCCGACCGTCACCGACAAGCCCGACGCGGGCGACGTGCGTACGGCGGTCGCCCAGCGGGGCGCGGACGTCGAGCTCGCGGGCGTCGGGTTCCGGTACCCCGCGGCCGACGAGGTCTCCCTCGCCTCCCTGGAGGCGGTCGCGACCCTGAGCCACGACCCGGTCGCCGACACCCTGCACGACATCACGTTCCGCGTCCCCGCGGGGCACATGGTCGCGATCGTCGGCCCGTCGGGCGCGGGCAAGACGACCATCTCCCAGCTGGTCACGCGCATGTACGACCCGACGCGCGGTGCGGTCCGGATCGCCGGCCACGACCTGCGCGACGTCACCCAGGAGTCGCTGCGCGCGACCGTCGGCGTGGTCAGCCAGGAGGCGCACCTGCTCCACGACACGATCGCCGCGAACCTGCGCCTGGCCCGCCCCGAGGCGACCGACGCCGACCTCGAGCGCGCGCTGCGCCAGGCCCACGTGTGGACGCTGGTGGCGAGCCTGCCCGAGGGGATCGAGACCGTCGTCGGCGACCGCGGCTACCGGCTGTCCGGCGGCGAGCGCCAGCGCCTGGCCATCGCGCGACTGCTGCTCAAGGCCCCCGACGTGGTGGTGCTCGACGAGGCCACCGCGCACCTCGACTCGGAGTCGGAGGCCGCCGTGCAGGCCGCGCTCGACGAGGCCCTCGTCGGCCGCACGTCGCTCGTGATCGCCCACCGCCTCTCCACGGTGCGCAAGGCCGACGCGATCGTCGTCGTCGAGGCCGGCCGGGTGGTGCAGACCGGTACGCACGCGGAGCTCATCGCCGCGGGCGGGCTGTACTCCGAGCTCTACCGCACCCAGTTCCGCGAGCCGGCCGCGGCGGCCTGACGGCTCACTCCTGGGCGAGCTGCGCCAGGTCGTCGACGGTGTCCACGGCCACGTCGTTGTCGGGCGCGACGGGATCGAGATCGCCCGAGTCGACCGTGTACATCGCCTGCACCGGGTGCAGCAGGTCGTACGGCACGCCCGGCCCGTGGTCGGCGAGCAGCAGCACGTAGTCGTCGCTCCCCTCCTCCAGAGCGACCGTCGACGTCTCGACGTACCGCACCCCCTCGTAGAGGCCGCCGAGCTGCGCCACCTCGATGACGTCCCCGACGGCCACGTCGCCCTTGAGGACCTCCTCGACCCGCACGGTCGAGATCGTCACGACGATCCCCGGCACGTCGGTGACCTCGTCGAGGCCCGCCTGCGGGTTGACCGACGGGTCGCCCACGGTCGAGACGATCGGCTGGTCCTCCTTGACCCGCGAGCCCGTGACGGTGCCGCGGACCACGACGTCCGCGGCGTCGACGATGTCCTGCGGCGTCTCGTAGGAGGGGTAGTCGGCGGTCGAGGAGACGACCTCGGGGGACGACGAGCAGCCCGCGAGCGCGAGCCCGGCCGCCGCGACAAGGACGAGCAGAGCCCTCATGAGTACTTCACCACTTCGCTGATGTCGTAGGACTGCGGCTTGTAGATCTTGGCGGGGTCGCGGTCGTACTTCATGAGCGACGCCCTCGTCGTGCCGGGGTTGTCGGCCAGCTTGAGCGCGTGCCCGAGCTCGTGCGTGCTGGTCGACAGGATCCAGGTCTTGAGGCTCGAGCCGGCGCGCGCCTCGAGGTACTGCACGTTGACCTCGATGGTGAAGGTGCGGCCCGAGCCGCTGCCGGTGGGCGTGTAGCGACCGCCCCAGCTGTAGTTCCAGCGGCCCGCGGTGTAGGTGTTCTTCGACGTCGTCGTGCGCGTGATGTGCGTGCCTGCGCTCGTCGCGTTCCAGTAGCCGCGCGCGGTGTCGAGGTAGCCGATCCACACGTCGTTCACGTTGACCGGCCGGACCGTGAAGCTCAGCGACGGCATCCCGCCGTCGTAGTACGTCGCGGACGCGGACTGCTGCGTCGCGCCCACCGCCAGCAGACCCACCGCGCCGATCGCGACTCCGCGCAGGACAGACCGTCGTATCACCACGAGCCCCCTCGATCCGGGCAGATCGCCCGGTCGGAACGTAGGGCCTGACGACCCGGAGGGTCAAGGAGTCAGAGGTCGCGGGGATCGACGAGGAAGTCGGCCTCGTCGGCGATCTCGCCGCCGACGGCCTGGTGCACCGCGCGCGCGACCGCGTGCAACGTCGAGGCGGCCCGACGACGGGCCACGCGGTGCTCGAGCGTCGGGCGCTCGGCCTCGAGCTCGTCGACGACCACGGGTTCCCAGTGCACGCGGTACGCGACGACCCCGCGCTGGGCCCACTCGACGGCCTGCAGCAGCGGCGGGACCTCGTCGGGCTCGCCCACCTCGACCGCGATCATGCCGTCCACGCCCAGGTCGACGAGCACCCCGAACGTCTGCGCCGCCTGCGGGGCGGAGAGCATCATCTCGTCGAAGGCCGCGGCCTCCGCGAGCAGCCGGCGTCGCTCGTCGGGGTCGCGCACGCCGTGCTGGTCGAGCGCCGCACGCAGCCCCCGGCCGCCCGGTTCCGTGACGCCGTGCGGGGAGTCGCCGATGGCATGGCGGCCCGCCCCTTCGAGAGGACCGTCCCAGGCCCGGGGCGGCACCGACAGGCGAGCGCGAGGGACGGCGCTCTGCACGATGGCGAGCGCCTCGTTCGGCTCGACCCAGCGGTCCGTCAGCACCGTGAGGTCGATCGCGCCCTCGATGTCCGGCGCGAGGATCGTCCCGCGGCCCCCGACCCGCACCGAGCCGCCGAGGCGCCGGGCGGCGTCGACGAGCCACTGCACCACGCGCTGCTCCTCGCGCACGGGCAGCCCGTCGGCGAAGGCACGGTTGATGCCGTCGCGGTCCCCTCCCGGGTACGGCTTGTCGCCGCGCTCGCGCGTGCACGCCACGTCGTACACCTGGCCCGTGGCGGACGGCAGGCCGAGCGCGACGATGTCGTCGGGCGTCACGCCGTACGGGCCGGTCAGCGTCGAGTGCCGCGAGAGCCGCAGCACGGGGGCGGCCGGGGCCGCGGTGATCCGGATGCCGAACGCGGCGGTCAGCGGCCGGCGACCTCGTTGGGCGGGCACGTCGCCGACGGGCTCCCAGCGCGCGGCCGCGAACCGGCTCGCGGCCAGCACCTCGACCTCCTCGGAGTCGATCCCCTCGGGCAGGGCGAGCAGGTGCCGGCCCGGCAGCTGCGGGTCGTCGGCCAGGGGCAGGCGCGGGAGTGCCACTTACACGTCCGTGCGGTGGAAGTTCTGCCAGGAGCGGGACGCTGTCGGGCCCCGCTGCCCCTGGTAGCGCGAGCCGTAGGCGCTCGAGCCGTAGGGGTTCTCGGCCGCCGACGAGAGGCGGAAGAAGCACATCTGCCCGATCTTCATCCCGGGCCACAGCAGGATCGGCAGCGTCGCGACGTTGGACAGCTCGAGCGTCACGTGGCCGCTGAAGCCGGGGTCGATGAACCCGGCCGTGGAGTGCGTGAGCAGGCCGAGGCGGCCGAGCGACGACTTGCCCTCGAGGCGCGCCGCGACGTCGTCGGGCAGCGTGACCTGCTCGTAGGTCGAGCCCAGCACGAACTCGCCGGGGTGCAGCACGAACGACTCGCCCGGCGTGACCTCGACGAGCCGCGTGAGCTCGGGCTGGTCGGTCGCGGGGTCGATGTACGGGTACTTGTGGTTGTCGAACAGCCGGAAGTACCGGTCGAGGCGCACGTCGATGCTCGACGGCTGCAGCATGGCGGCGTCGTAGGGCTCGAGGGCGACGCGGCCCGACTCGAGCTCGGCTCTGATGTCACGGTCGGAGAGCAGCACGGGCCAACGGTAGCCCCGCGGACGCCCCGCTCAGACCCGGTCCGCGTCGTGGACCAGAAGCGCGAGCTGCGTGCGGTTCTCGAGCCCGAGCTTGAGCAGCGCGCTCGACACGTGGGCCTTGACCGTCGGGAGGCTGAGGAACAGCGTCCGGGCCACGCCGGTGTTGCTCTCGCCGCGCGCGACGGCCCGCACGACGTCCTGCTCGCGCGGGGTCAGCAGCGCGAGCGCGGCGCGTGCGCGCTCCCGCTCACCACCGGCCCGCGCGGCCGCGTCCATGAGGTGCCGGGCGACCTGCGGCGAGAGCACGGGCTCCCCCGCTGCGGCCGCCAGGACGGCGGCGACGATCCGCGCGGGCTCGGCGTCCTTGAGCAGGTAGCCGGCCGCGCCGGCCCGCAGCGCGCCCTCGATCTCGGGGGCCGTGTCGAACGTGGTGAGCACGACGACGGCCGGCGGGTCGGTGCGGCCGCGCACGGTCCGGGTCGCCGCGACACCGTCAGTGCCGGGCATGCGCAGGTCCATGAGCACGACGTCGGCGCGGTGCGCGTCGAGCGCCGCGGGCACCTGGGAGCCGTCGGCCGCCTCCCCGACGACGACGATCGCGCCCTGCTCGGCGCCGTCGAGCATGAGCGTGAGCCCGGACCGCACGAGCGCGTCGTCGTCCACCACGAGCACCCGGACGCTCATGCGGGGATCCAGGCGGCGAGGACGAAGCCGTCGTTCGTCGGGGCGGCGGTCAGCGCACCGCCGAGCAGCTCGACCCGCTCGCGCAACCCGATGAGCCCGGCGGCGGCGCCGGGCGTCGACCCCGGGCGGATGCGACCGCCCGAGTCGCGCACGTCGACGACGAGCCCGCCGTCACGCGCGCCGACAGCGACGCGCACGCGCGAGCCGGGTGCGTGCCGGTGCGCGTTGGTCAGCCCCTCCTGGGCGACCCGGTACGCGGCCAGCCCGACCGCGGGGGGCACGTCGGGCGCAGCCTGGTCGAGCTCGACGACCATCCCCGCGTCGCGCCACTGGGCGACGAGCGCATCCAGGTCGCCGAGGCCCGGCGCCGGCCGGAGCTCGTCGGGCTGCTCGCGCAGCACGCCGATCACCGCCCGCAGGTCCTCGAGCGCCTCCCCGGCCCCCGCCCGGACCACGCCCGCCGCGGCGGCCACCTGCTCGGGGCTCAGGTCTGGCCGGTACTCGAGCGCCCCCGCAGTCGTCGCCAGCAGCGAGAGCCGGTGCGCGAGCGAGTCGTGCATCTCCCGGGCGATCCGGGTGCGCTCGGCGACCCGCGCCTCCTCGACCCGGCTGGCCTGCTCGCGCTCGGCCCGCTGCGCGCGCTCGCGCCACAGCTGCACCGCGGTCGCCCGGGCGCGGCCGTACGCACCCCAGCCGACGAGCGCCGCGTGCACCGCGACGTCGCACACCAGCCACCACCCGTACGGCATGCCGATCGGCGGCCAGAGCCCCTGGATCGCGTGCCCGACGACGCTCGCGAGCGCGACCTGCAGCGCGGTGCGCAACGGGAACCAGCGCGCGGCGACCAGCACCCCGGCCGTCGCGGACGGCGTTGCGGCGGGGCTGACCGCCGCGAGCGCACCGAGCAGCACCCCCGCCAGCAGCGGCCGGGACGTGACCATGAGCAGCACCGCGAGCGCGAGCAGCCCGGCCAGGGCGTCCAGCACGAGCGGGGTCGCCCGCGTGCCGTCGGAGCCGGCCGCCCACACGGTGAGCGCGGTCAGGGCCGCGAGCACCAGGAGCGCCGGGACCAGCACGCGACCGAGTCGCGGCGGGGGGCAGTCGATGTCCATGACCCGAGCGTAGGAACCACGGCCCGAGCCGGCGACCGACCAAAGGAGGGGGTGCGGGGAACGCCCGGCCGAGGCGGAGGGCGGTGCCGGGGCGGGAGCGTCGGAGGACCGCACCACCCCGTCTAGGAAAGGAGGGACGCCATGCGCCCCGTCCCCGTCTGGTCCGTCGTCCTGGCCGCACCCCTCGGTGCGCTCGCCGTGTGGGCGGTCGCCGTCCCGGTCCTCGGCGTCGAGCTCGCCGTCCCCGGCTCCACGGTCGGCCCCGCGGCGGTCGTCGTCCTCGCGGCCCTCGTCGTGCTGGCTGCCTGGCCGGTGCGCACGCTGTTCGCCCGACGAGCCGACCGCGTCGGTCTCGATCCTTGCGCGGCCCCCGTCGGATGGCGCGTGACCTGCGGCGTCATCCTCGCGGTCTCGCTGCTGGGTCCGCTCGGAGCCTCGTCGGCAGGCGCCGCCATCACGCTGTCCGTGATGCACGGCGTGGTCGGCGCGATCGTCGTCGGCGGCCTCGACCCGCGGCACGCCCGGCGCGCGAGCACCCTCTCACGCACGCCCGTCAGGGAGAAGGCCCCGACCAGGTGACGTGACGGCCCACGGGCGGGGGGCTATGCTCTCGTCCGTGGGCTGCGTGGGAGCGATCCCACACCACTGATATCCACGCCGTCCCCGCGGCGAGGGACCGGCACAGCGGCCGGGACCGCCGGGGGAAGTGCGTGATCCTGACGAGCACGCGAGGGGCTTGACCAATGCGCTACGGGTACTTCGACGACGACGCACGTGAGTACGTCGTCACCACCCCGCACACGCCGTACCCGTGGATCAACTACCTGGGGTCGGAGAAGTTCTTCTCGCTCGTGTCCCACCAGGCCGGTGGCTACTCGTTCTACCGGGACGCCAAGATGCGTCGCCTCACGCGGTACCGCTACAACAACATCCCCGCGGACGCGGGCGGCCGTTACCTCTACGTGCACGACGAGGGCGACGTCTGGACCCCGTCCTGGCTGCCGGTCAAGGCCGACCTCGACCACTTCGAGGCGCGCCACGGCCTGGGCTACTCCCGCATCACGGGCTCGCGCGGCGGCCTGACCGTCGACACGCTGTTCTTCGTCCCGCTGGGCGAGGACGCGGAGATCCAGCGCGTCACGGTCACCAACGACACCGACGCGGAGAAGACCGTCACGCTCTTCTCGTTCGTCGAGTTCTGCCTGTGGAACGCGCAGGACGACCAGACGAACTACCAGCGCAACCTGTCGATCGGCGAGGTCGAGATCGAGCAGGAGGGCCCCCACGGGTCCGCGATCTACCACCGCACCGAGTACCGCGAGCGCCGCGACCACTACGCGGTGTTCGGCGTGAACACGCCCGCCGACGGGTTCGACACCGACCGCGACACGTTCGTCGGCCAGTACAACGGCCTCGGCGAGGCCGCCGTGCCGCGCTCGGGCGTCTCGGCCAACTCGGTCGCCTCGGGCTGGTACCCGATCGGCTCGCACTCGGTGAAGCTCACGCTCGCGCCGGGCGAGTCCCGCGACCTCGTCTACACCCTCGGCTACGTCGAGAACCCGGACGAGGAGAAGTGGGCCGACGACGACCACCAGCTGATCAACCGTCAGCGCGCGCACGACCTGCTGGGCCGGTTCGCCACCGCCGAGCAGGCCGACGCCGCCTTCGAGGCACTGCGCGCGCACTGGACGGGCCTGCTCTCGACGTACTCGGTGAGGTCGACCGACGAGAAGCTCGATCGGATGGTCAACGTCTGGAACCAGTACCAGTGCATGGTCACGTTCAACATGTCGCGCTCGGCCTCGTTCTTCGAGACCGGCATCGGCCGCGGCATGGGCTTCCGCGACTCCAACCAGGACCTGCTCGGCTTCGTGCACCTGATCCCCGAGCGTGCGCGTGAGCGGATCATCGACATCGCCTCGACGCAGTTCGCGGACGGCTCGGCGTACCACCAGTACCAGCCGCTGACGAAGCGCGGGAACAACGACATCGGCTCGGGCTTCAACGACGACCCGCTGTGGCTCATCGCCGGCGTGGCCGCGTACGTCAAGGAGACGGGCGACTTCTCGATCCTCGACGAGCCCGTGCCGTTCGACAACGAGCCCGGCTCCGAGGTCCCGCTGTTCGAGCACCTGACGCGCTCATTCGAGTTCACGGTCGAGAACCGCGGCCCGCACGGTCTGCCTCTCATCGGCCGCGCCGACTGGAACGACTGCCTCAACCTCAACTGCTTCTCCACCACGCCGGGCGAGTCGTTCCAGACGACGGAGAACCAGGCCGGCGGCGCCGCGGAGTCGGTGTTCATCGCCGCGCAGTTCGTGCTCTACGGCCAGCAGTACGCCGACCTCGCCGCGCGCCGCGGCCTGGCCGACGTGTCGTCGCGCGCCGAGGAGCTCGTCGAGGAGATGCGCACCGCCGTGCTCAAGGACGGCTGGGACGGCCAGTGGTTCCTGCGGGCGTACGACTACTACGGCACGCCCGTCGGCACGGACGCGGACCCCGAGGGCAAGATCTGGATCGAGCCGCAGGGCTTCGCGACGATGGCCGGCATCGGGCTGGAGTCCGGCGCGGCCGAGCAGGCGCTCGACTCGGTGGGCGAGCTGCTCGCGACCGACCACGGCATGGTGCTGCAGTACCCGGCGTACACGACCTACCAGGTGCAGCTCGGCGAGGTCTCGACCTACCCGCCCGGCTACAAGGAGAACGGTGGCATCTTCTGCCACAACAACCCCTGGGTGATCATCGGCGAGACCGTCCTGGGCCGCGGTGACCGCGCGTTCGACTACTACAAGCGGATCACGCCGGCCTACCGCGAGGACATCTCCGAGGTCCACAAGCTCGAGCCGTACGTCTACGCGCAGATGATCGCCGGCAAGGAGGCGGTCCGCCACGGCGAGGCCAAGAACTCCTGGCTGACGGGCACCGCGGCGTGGAACTTCGTCGCCGTCTCCCAGCACCTGCTGGGCGTGCGGACCGACTACGACGGCCTCGTCGTCGACCCGCAGATCGGCCCGGACGTCCCGACGTTCACGGTCACCCGCGTGGCACGCGGCGCGACGTACGAGATCTCGGTGACCAACTCGGGCGCCCAGGGCTCGCGTGGCGCGCTCGTCGTCGACGGGACGCCGATCGAGGGCAACACCGTCCCTTACGCGCCCGCCGGTTCCACGGTCCGGGTCGAGGTCACCCTCTGACCGCTCCGGCGGTCGGTGGGCAGGGGGAGGTGACGCAGGCATGACGCTGCTCGAGGCGCCGTCTGTTGTGCCCCCTCCCGCGCCCGCCACAACGCCCGCCGACCCGCGCGTGACGACGCTGCGCAGCAGCACGTGGGAGCTGGACGTCGCCCCCCTCTCGGGGGCGGCGCTCACGGCCGGCCGTATCCGCACCGCGGACGGGGTGTGGCGCGACCTGCTGCGCCCCACCCGGCGCAGCGCGATCGGCGACCCCGAGAAGTGCGCGAGCTTCCCGATGGTGCCGTGGTCCAACCGGCTGCGCGAGGGCGTGCTCTCGTTCGGCGGGCGGACGTGGCAGCTGCAGCGCAACGGCGCCGACGGCACCGCGATCCACGGCGCCGTGCGGTACTCGGCGTGGTCCGTCGTCGAGCAGTCGGAGTCGTCGATCGACCTCGAGCTGGAGACGTCGTCGCTCGTCGGCGTGAACTTCCCGTGGCGGTTCGCCTCTCGCATCCGCTACGAGGTCGTCGACGACGCGCTGCGAGTCACGACGAGCGTGCGCAACACCGACACGTCGTCGTTCCCCGCGGGGTTCGGGCACCACCCGTACCTGCAGCGCTCGCTGCACCCCGCGCACGAGCAGACCCCGATCTGCCCGCCGGGGCAGCCCGTCGTGCACATCCCGACCGGCCGCGGCTACCCGCTCGACCACGGGATGGCGACCGGCGCCGCCGGAGCGGTGCCGGCGCGGGCGGACTTCAGCTCGCCGCGCGCGCTGGGGTCCGCGTTCATCGACGACGTCCTGCGGGACTGGCGCGACGTGCGGGTCACGTACCCCGAGGCTGGCGTGACGCTCGACGTGCGGGCCGACCCGATCTACGAGCACCTCGTGGTCTACGCGCCCCGCCGGCGCGCGTGCTTCGCGATCGAGCCCGTGACCAACGTCAACGGCGGCTTCGCGCTGCACGGTGCGGGCGTGCCCGGCACGGGCGTGTTCGTGCTCGAGCCCGGCGAGGAGCGCACGGGGAGCTTCACGTTCCGCGTCTCGGTGTAGCCTCGGGCACCTAAGCCGCTGACCTGCGGTTCTGCAGATTTCGCCCGCCCTGCACGCACAGCCGATCCCCAGGTCACGACCGTTCCGTGTCACGATGTCGGGGTTCAGGACCACTACCCAGGGGGACTCTCCGCCATGCGTGCTCGCCGCTCCACCGCCCTCGTCGCCGCCTCCGTCGCGGCGATGCTCTCCCTCGCCGGCTGTTCCGGCGCGTCCGACGACGCGTCGTCGAAGCCTTCCGGGGCCTCGTCCACCTCCGCACCTGCGGACGACGACACCTCGGGCGAAGCCGCCTCGAGCGAGCTGACCGCCGACAACTTCATGGAGGTCGTCGCCGGCTCGATGGCGAACGACGCCAGCTACCACACCGTCATGAAGACGTCCGCGAACGGCACCGTCGCGATGACCGCCGAGGGCGACGCCGCGGTCAAGGGTGACGACATCGCGATGGCGATGACGATGAGCTCGCAGGGCATGGACATGGAGGTCCGCGTCGTCGACGGGATCTGGTACATGAACCTGGGCGAGCTCTCGCAGGACAAGTTCATCAAGGTCGACCCGAGCGACGACTCGAACGAGATGGCGAAGAGCTTCGCCGGCGTCACCGACCAGATGGACCCGTCCGCCTCGGTCAAGGCCATGGAGGACGCCGTGGTCAGCGTCGAGAAGTCGGGCGCGACCGAGAAGCTCGACGGCGTCGACGCGCAGCCGTACAAGGTCGTCGTCGACACGACGAAGATCACCGGCCCGATGGCCGACACGATCAAGGCCGCCGGCGACGCGATCCCCGCGACCTTCACCTACACGTACTGGATTGGCCCGGACAACAAGCCGCGCAAGATGGTCATGGACCAGGCCGGCACGACGACCGAGATGACGATGACCGACTGGGGCAAGAAGGTCGCCGTCGAGGCGCCCGCCGCCTCGGACATCGTGGACATGCCGACGTCCTGACACCCGGCTCACGGACGGCCCGTACCCTCGCGGGTGCGGGCCGTTCGTCACTCCAGGCGCAGGCCGAGCAGCAGTCCCCAGTCGCGGGTCTCGAGCGTCTCGAACCCGACGCGGTGGTAGAACGCGATCGCGCCCGGGTTCTCGAGGGACACGCCCAGGTGCAGCCCGCGTACCCCCCGCTCGCGCAGCGCCACGGCCAGCGTCTCGATCAGCTGCCGACCGAGGCCCTGCCCCTGCACGCGGGGCAGCAGGTCGATGTGCATGTGCGCGGGGTACTCGGCGTACACCGGCAGGTCGTCCCACGTCTCGTGGATCCGCCCGACGAGGACGTGGTCCTCGGTGCCGTTCTTCGGGTCCTCGACGAGCGGGTACTGCTCGCGCAGCACCGGCCACCAGTGCTCCTCGCGCCAGCGCTCGAAGCCGGCGGAGTCCGCCGTCGCGACGATGTAGCCCGCGATCCCCTCGTCGTCCGCGACGACGAACGTCATCCCCGGGTCCGCCACCGGGTACGGCCCCGCGTACAGGTGCGCGAGCAGGTCCGGGTTGCGGTACAGGTGCGAGGAGTCCCCGCCGGCGTGCCCGGTGAGCAGGCAGATGCGGTAGATCGCACCGAGGTCGGACGGGTGGAACGGGCGGATCGTTCGAGGCACGCTCGACCTTCTCACATGCGGAGTTCGTCGGTCGCGGAGGTCCGGGTATGCTGACCGGGCCGACGACGGCGGGGGTCCCTGCGGCTCCGGTCGACGCTCGTGCGGGTGTAGTTCAATGGCAGAACTTCAGCTTCCCAAGCTGATAGCGCGGGTTCGATTCCCGTCACCCGCTCCCTCGGGTCAACGACCCCTAGCTGTCGCCAGTTGCCGCAGGCCAGGGCCCTAGGGCCTCCCCTAGGACGTCGCCATCCTCAGGTCTCACCTGCGTGTGGGTGACCAGGACAACTTCGCCGCCCTCGCCTGCGTCAGCGGCGACGGGACTCGGACGGCCAAGCGCCGTCACGCTTCCTGCCTCCGGCCACGCTGCACCGTCGGAACAACGACGTACCGCGATCTAGGACCGTCCCGCAATTGCTGCGGCGCTACGGCCTTCGCTGCAGCGATTGGCCACGTCGCCCGATGCAGGCCCCGATGGCGACGTACCGTGCCGCGTGTGGTCGACTCTAGGAGCGGTGTCGGGTTGTCGGCGGAGCGCTGGACATGTCAACATCCGTCGACCGCTGAGGCTTGATCGGGTATGAGACGACACGATCCACCGGCGCTCGAGTTCGAGGGCTGGTACCGGCGGGAGTTCCCGCGGGTACGGCAGGCGATGACGATGGCGACCGGGGACGCCGGTCTCGGTGAAGAGGCCGCCGCGGAGGCATTCGCGCTGGCGCTCGTTCACTGGGGGCGGGTATCAGGCATGGACTCGCCCGGGGGCTGGGTCTACGCCACCGCGTTGAACCAAGTGCGGCGCTCGTGGCGAAGGACTGCGCTCGAGCAGCGACACCAGGCTCGGACGCGCCAAGCGCCGGTCCCGCCACCCGAGCCGCCCGACACCGCACTGTGGCGGGCCGTTGCGCAGCTCTCACCGCGCGCCCGAACCGCTATTGCGCTGCGGTACGTCGCCGACCTGCCAGAAGCCGAGGTCGCCGCAGCAATGAATGTCTCCCGGGGGACCGTCGCGACCACGCTGTCGCGGGCCCGCAAGCACCTAGCCGCACTGCTCGAACCTGCGATGAACGGGGACCGACCATGACCACCGACTTCCTGACCGACCTGGGCGCGATCGAAGACGCACAAGCGCTGCCCATCGAAACCATCCAGCACCGCGCCCGCACGATCCGGCGCCACCGCCGCGCCCGCGGCGTCGGGGTGGTCGGCGCTGTCGCCGCCACGCTCGTCCTCGGGATCGGAGCCCTGCCTGGGCATCCCACCAGCGGCCCCGACGGGTTCGTGGGCGTGGCGCAGGCAGAAGGACCAGATCGTTGCAACGAAGGCGGCGGCGACGGCGCGCTTCCCCGCGACCAGTGGTCGCGGACTCCCGACGCCGCGAGGCTGGCGGCGGTGATCTCGTCGCCTGACCTACCGTCGCTGCGGACGGCCGCACTGACCCAGTCCACCGCCGACTGCGCGCAGGTCGCCCCGGTCGCCGTCCTGTACTCGACCGCCCCGAGCCTGCGTGCCATCACCATCTGGGCGGACGTGCCCAACCCCTACGAGGGACAGGAGGGCATCGTTGACTTGCAGGTGAGAGGAACGAGTGGGCGCTTGCTCACGCTTAGTGACGGCGAGCGAGTCCTGTCTTGGAGCGAGGGCAATGAGCGGTGGTACGCCGAGGCCAGCGGGCTCGACGACAAGCAGCTCACCGCGACACTCAACGCCCTCAGCTTCGAGCGCGGCCACGTTGCAGCGCCAACGGTCCCGAGGGCGTGGAACACCGCCGAGGTGCCGGTGCCTGATGAGAGCCTGACGACGCGGACGTGGTCGGTGACGTATGGGCAGGGTGACGAGCGGATCGGGCTCCAGGTTGTGCTTGCGAGTCATTCCCCCGTCGAGGTCGCCTCACGCGCGGCCTCCTACACGACCCTGACAACGGTGAACGGCCACGTCGCGGCCTACACCTCGAACGGGCAGCTGTGGTGGAACGCCGACGGGCTCGGTTACGTGCTCAATGGCGCGGGAGGCATCGAGCGACTCACCGAACTGGCGGCTGCCGTCGAGCACGTCGCGCTCGACAACACCCAGATCGCGACAGCAGGGATGACTGACGACGAAGACACGGGGCGCTGACTCCGGTCTTCACCCACCGGGCTCGAGGAACCACCGAGAGAGGCCGCTACCGCAAGGTGGCGGCCTCTCGCCGTGACAGTTCGTGACAGTTCGTGACAGTTCGTGACAGTTCGTGACAGTAGGGAGTGCGTCACGGGTGTTACCCGGTGTCACTCCAGCACTCCGCGCGAACCTGCCACGTGGTCTCGACGCGAAGGGAACCCGCTCCGTTCAGAGATGGAAGCGTGGCGTCACCGCTCCCGAGGCGTCACGCGGTCGTCGCTCGTGAGTGATGACCAGATCAACTCCCCCCCGGAGTGCTGCGGCATCGAGGTCGTCGCACCGCTCGCGGTGGACGGCGTCGCGCTGATGCTGGATCCCGGCCCAACCCCGATAGACGAGCACGTCCCAGTCGCAGCGTCCCTGTCTCCGGTAGGCGAGCCGCCGGGCCAGGCGTGAGGGCACGGTCAGCGCGTTGAGCGTGCCCATGATGACGACCAAGATCCCGATGTCGTCGTTCCACCCGGATGTCGCGGAGTCGATCCGGTCGATCCAGCCCCAACCCGGGAACCGGTCACCCCGCTGCAGCCGAACGGTCCAGCGCACGTCCTCCGCAGGCTGCGGAGGAACGGTCCGTTCGCGCGTCACCGTCAGTGGCAGAACCATGCACGGAGAGTAGCGGCGGGAGTGCGTGTCGCTCGCTCGCGGATGGGGCGACCTACGCTGCTGACTCATGGAGTCGCTCGCGGTCCACCGGTACGGCAGCCCCGACGCACCGACCGTCGTGCTGCTGCACGGCCTCACCGATGCCGGCACGACCTGGCCGGACCTCGTGCAGCACTGGGGTGACCGGTGGGACGTCGTCGCGCCGGACCTGCGGGGGCACGGACGCTCGCCGCGGTTCTCGCGTGACCAGACGGCCTCGGCGCCCGACGTCCTGCTGGTCGACGTGCTGGCGCTCCTGGATGCTCAGCCCGGACCCGTGGCGCTCGTCGGCCACTCCTTGGGCGGACTGCTCGGACTGCGCGCCGCGCTCGCCCGGCCGGACCGTATCGCGGCGCTCGTGCTCGAGGACCCCGCGAAGCCGAGCGGCTACACGCCGGACCCTGACTTCGTCGCGGGCAACCTCGCCTTCCTCGACGCGATGGCCGACCGCGGCGCCGAGGTGGAGCGGGCGCTGCGGGAGACCCCATGGAGCCGGACCGAGATCGAGGCGTGGGCGGACTGCAAGCCGCTCGTCGACCGGTCATACATCGAGCGCGGCCTCGTGCTCGGCGACCCCGCCTGGGAGTCGCTCTTCGACGCCGTCCGCGTCCCCACCCTTCTCGTCGTCCCTCCGGACGCGGCGATGGCGCCGCGGCCGGACGGCTTTCGCAACGACCTCGTCCGGACCGTCGTGGTCGCCGACGCGGGCCACTGCGTGCGGCGCGACCAGCCCGATGCGTACCACCGAGCGGTCGACGACTTCCTCGCCGAGCACGTCCCTCGGGGTTGACGTGTGCGTCATCCCCACCGCTGCGGCGGTGCCCCCAGGCGCGCGGGCAGCCGCGTCGTCGCGTCCCCGCTCGCCGACGCGACCTGGCGCGGCGTGACGAACAGCGCGGTCGACAGGTCCGCGCCGCGCAGGTCGGATCCCCGCAGGTCGGCGCCGAGCAGGGCCGCCTCGCGCAGGTCGGCACCCCGCAGGTCCGCGCCCAGCAGGCTCGCGCCGCGCAGGCATGCGCCTCGCAGGTCGGTCAGGCGACGGCCGGCCAGGTCGGCTCGTCTGTGCTGGGGGCCGCCTCCCCCGACCAGGGCGACGACCTCGTCGAGCGCAGGCGCCACGACGGCGGGAAGCGCCAGGGTGTCCACCGAGCGCAAGGCCTCGCTCGTGACCATCAGCGCGTCGAGCTCGTCGGCCAGCGCCCGCAGCCGCTCGTGCACGGGCCCGGCGCTCATCCGCTCGAGCCCGTCGGCGACGTACCAGAGCAGCTCGTGCACGGTCTGGGCGGCCCGGAAGTCGGCGAACATCTCGTCCGCGACGGCTGCCCCCTCGCGCCAGCTGTGGCCGCCGTACAGCTGCTGCGTGACCCGCTGCCCGGCGCCGAAGCAGTCGTACGTGGTGCAGCCGGACATCCCACTCGTCCGCAGCCACGCGTGGATCGCGCACCGGTCGTCGCCCTGCAGGTTGCGGCACGGGTCGCCGAACTCGCGGTCGAACGCGAACTCCGACGACCGGCGGAAGGAGGACGCCACGCAGCACAGGCCCACGCAGCGCGAGCAGTCGCCGCGCAGCTCGAGCGGGAGTGCGGTCACGGCGGCGACGCTATGCCGTCGTCCCCTCGTACAGGGCCAGCTGGTTGCCCTCCGAGTCCGTGAACGAGGCCCACCAGCTGGTCGGTGAGATCTCCTGCTTGGGCGTGACCACCGTGCCGCCGAGCTCGACCGCCTTGGCGAGCGACTCGTCGATCGAGTCGACCTCGACGTAGCTGCGCGGGCTCTTCAGCACGTCGTCGCGCGGGCTGATGCCGCCACCGCTGATCGTGTTGGGGGCCGTCCACATCGGGTAGCCCTCGTAGCCGGGGTACTCCTTGATGTCCCAGCCGAACAGCTCGCGGTAGAAGGCGATCGCGCGCGGGATGTCGTCGGCCGGGATGTCGATGTGGGTGATGTCGCCGTGGGCCATGTCCGTGCTCCTCACTGAGCGGGTGATCTCGGCAGCGTAGGACCGCCCCGCGCGAGGCGTACAGGGAGGGGGAGGTCGAGACTGGCGTGATGAGCAGCAGGCGGGTGGTCGTGACCGGCTCGGTCCAGGGCGTGGGGTTCCGCTGGTCGGCGCGCGCGGAGGCGGAGCGGCTCGGCGTCCGCGGTTGGGTGCGCAACCGGGACGACGGCGGCGTCGAGGCGTTCCTCGGCGGGGACGACGAGGCGGTCGAGCGGCTGGTGGCGTGGTTCCGTACCGGTCCGCCCGGCGCGGTCGTGACGTCCGTCGAGGTGCAGGACGCCGACGAGCCGGACACGGCGGGATTCTCGATCCGCGACTGACGCGGACGTTGACCTGCGTCCCTCGCCAGGAGAACACTCGCAGCATGTCGTCGGCCGACTACGCCGAGCTGCTCGATCTCGCGCAACGCAGCGCCGTCGAGTGGCTCACCGGCATGCCGGAGCGGCCCATCCCCGCCTCGTCGGCCATCCCCGAGGTGGTCGAGGCCCTCGGACCCGACCTGCCCGCCGACCCGCAGGACCCGCGCGACGTCGTCGCCCGGCTCGTCGAGGCGGTCGAGCCCGGCCTGCTGGCGAGCCAGTCGCCACGGTTCTACGGCTGGGTGATCGGCGGGACGTACCCGGTGTCGCTGGCCGCGGACTGGCTCGTCGGCGCGTGGGACCAGAACGCCGCGATGCGCACGCCGATGCCCGGCACCGCCGCGGTCGAGGAGCTCGCTGCCACCTGGCTTCTCGACCTGCTCGGGCTGCCCGCCGACGCGGGGGTCGGGTTCGTGACGGGCGCGACGATGGCGAACTTCGTCGGGCTGGGCGCCGGCCGGGACCGGCTGCTCGCGCGGGCGGGCTGGGACGTCGCGACCCGCGGGCTGAGCGGCGGGCCGCGCGTGCGCTGGATCGCCGGCGCCGAGCGGCACGCGTCGGTCGACATCGCGGCACGGTACCTGGGCCTCGGCGCGGCCGAGCTCGTGCCGGCCGACGAGCAGGGCCGCATCGACGTCGGCGCGCTGGCCGCCGCCCTGGACGAGTCCCCGACGATCGTGTGCCTGCAGGCCGGCAACCTGCACTCGGGCGCCTTCGACGACATGGCCGCCGCGATCGCCGTCGCGCACGAGGCCGGCGCCTGGGTGCACGTCGACGGCGCCTTCGGCCTGTGGGCCGGCGCATCACCGAGCCTCGCGCACCTGACCAGCGGCTACGGGGGCGCCGACTCGTGGGCCACGGACGCGCACAAGACGCTCAACACCCCGTACGACTGCGGCCTGGCGATCGTCGCGGACCAGGCGGCCGCCCGCGCGTCGTTCGGCGCGACCGCGAGCTATCTGCCCGCCGCCGCGACCGGCCACGACCCGCACGAGTACGTCCCCGAGATGTCCCGCCGGGCCCGCGGCGTGCCGGTGTGGGCGGTGCTGGCCACGCTCGGGCGGTCGGGCGTCGCCGCGCTCGTCGACGGGCTGCACGCCGCGGCCGTCGACCTGGCCACCCGGCTGGCCGCCCTGCCGGAGATCGAGGTCGTCAACGACGTCGTCTACACCCAGGTCTGCGTCGCCCTGGCCGACGACGACGCGACGACGGCCCTCGCCGCGCGCATCCGGGACGACGGCGTGGCCTACGCCTACCCCTCGCGCTGGCGCGGCCGCGCCGTGGTCCGCTTCTCGGTGAGCAACTGGGCGACGGACGCGAGTGCGGTAGCCTCCACGGTCGACGCGGTCCGCCGCGCACTGGCGGAGTGACGTTGTGTTCAGCGTTGATTGCACAGAGCGGCATCAACGCTGAACACAACCGGCAACGCCGTGGCAGCGGGGCGAACCACGTCACAGGGCGGGGGGCTGACAAGGGTGTCAGCGATGCAGCACGCTGAGACATGGCTCCCGCGACACCTCCTCCCGCGCACGGCACGCCCTCCGACACGGGATCCCGGTCCAGCTTCCCGCCCATCGCGAGCTACGCGTTCCTGTCCGACTGCGAGTCGAACTGCCTGATCTCCCCCGCGGGCGCGGTCGAGTGGATGTGCGTCCCGCGGCCGGACTCGCCGAGCATCTTCGCGGCGAACCTGGACCGCAGCGCCGGCTCCTTCCGGGTGGGCCCGCACGGCATCCGGGTGCCGACCGCGCGCCGATACCTGCCCGGCACGCTCGTGCTCGAGACCACGTGGCAGACCCCCACGGGGTGGCTCGTCGTGCGCGACGCGATGGTCATGGGGCCGTGGCACAACGAGCAGGAGCGCTCCGCCACGCATCGTCGGACCCCCACCGACGACGACGCCGAGCACATCCTGCTGCGCACCATCACGTGCATCAGCGGCACGGTCGACCTCGAGGTCACGTGCGCGCCCGCACCGAACTACGCGCGATCCGAGGCCCGCTGGGACTACGTCGGCACGGGGTACAAGGAGATCCAGGCCGTGCCCGACCCCGAGGTCGGCGGCCCCACGCTGCGGCTCACGTCCAGCCTGCGGCTCGGGATCGACGGCCGCACCGCGTCGGCGCGCACGCGGATGACCAACGGCGACAAGGCGTACGTCGCGCTCTCCTGGTCGCCCCTGCCCGCTCCGTCGACGTGGGACGAGGCGGCGGACATGCTGTGGCGCACGCAGGAGTTCTGGCGCGAGTGGATCACGCAGGGCGTCTTCCCGGACCACCCGTGGCGCACGTACCTGCAGCGCAGCGCGCTCACGCTCAAGGGCCTGACGTACGCGCCGACGGGTGCGCTGCTCGCCGCGGCCACGACGAGCCTGCCCGAGACACCGGGCGGCGAGCGCAACTGGGACTACCGCTACGCCTGGATCCGCGACTCGACCTTCGCCCTGTGGGGGCTGTACACGCTCGGGCTGGACCGCGAGGCGAACGACTTCTTCGCGTTCATCCACGACGTCTGCCGGGACAACAGAGAGCTGCAGATCATGTACGGCGTCGGCGGCGAGGACACGCTCGAGGAGCACGAGCTCAACCACCTGACCGGGTACGAGGGCGCAAGCCCCGTGCGCATCGGCAACGGCGCGTACGACCAGCGCCAGCACGACGTGTGGGGCGCGGTGCTGGACTCGGTCTACCTGCACACCAAGTCCCGCGAGCAGCTGCCCGAGGCGCTGTGGCCGATCCTCAAGCGGCAGGTCGACGAGGCCATCAAGCACTGGCACGAGCCCGACCGCGGCATCTGGGAGGTGCGCGGCGAGCCGCAGCACTTCACGTCGAGCAAGCTCATGTGCTGGGTCGCCCTCGACCGCGGCGCCCGCCTCGCCCGGTTGCACGACGAGCCCGACTTCGCCGAGCAGTGGGGCAAGCTCGCCGCCGAGATCCACGCGGACATCTGCGCCAACGGCGTCGACGAGCGCGGCGTGTTCGTGCAGCGCTACGGGTCCGACGCGCTCGACGCCTCGCTGCTGCTCGTCCCCCTGCTGCGGTTCCTGCCGCCCGACGACGAGCGCGTCCGCGCGACCGTCCTGGCGATCGCCGACGAGCTCACGGTCGACGGCCTCGTGCTGCGCTACCGCGTCGAGGAGACCGACGACGGCCTCTCCGGCGAGGAGGGCACGTTCACCATCTGCTCGTTCTGGCTGGTCTCGGCTCTCGTCGAGATCGGCGAGCTCGACCGCGGCCGCGCTCTGTGCGAGCGGCTCCTTTCGTTCGCGAGCACGCTCAACCTGTACGCCGAGGAGATCGAGCCGCGCTCCGGCCGGCACCTGGGCAACTTCCCGCAGGCGTTCACGCACCTGGCCCTCATCAACGCGGCGATGCACGTGATCCGCGCCGAGGAGCAGGCCGGGCACGACGGCATCCACTTCGAGCCCCCGAACCGCGGCGGTTGACCGGTTCGGAACGCAGGCCGGAACGCCGGAGGAAACCACCCGAGTCCCCGCAGCACGTCTGCGCCGCACTCGGCGAGCACGCCGACCGTAGCGAGCCGGACGCCGCGCGAACGGGCGACCCGCCAGGCCAGGGGGCGAGCCGCACGCGCGGAGGCGGCCGCACATAGGCCAGACTCCCGGGTGTGACCGACCTGCTCTCGTCCCCGCGGCCGGCCGCGGACGGGAGCCCTCCCGAGCACCGCCCCGACTGGGGCTGGCTCGCCGACCCGGCCGACGCCCCCGATCCGGCGACCCTCGCGCGCGCCCGGGAGGACGCCGAGCGGTTGCTCGCGGACCACGGCGTCACCTACGGCGCCGACCGCCCCGAGGGCGCGGGTCCGTGGCGCCTCGACCCCGCGCCGGTCACGGTCGACGAGGCCGAGTGGTCGGACCTCGACGCGGCCCTGGTGCAGCGCGCGGAGCTGCTCGACGCGGTGCTGCAGGACGTCTACGGCGCGCGCCGCCTCCTCACGGACTCGCTGCTGCCGCCGACGTCCGTCGTCGCGCACCCCGGGTTCCTGCGCGCGGTCGACGGGCTGCGTCTGCCCGGCGGGCGCGAGCTCGTGCTCACCGCGACCGACCTCGTGCGGGACCCGGCCGGCGGCTGGCGGGCCGTCGCCGACCGCACGCAGGCGCCGTCCGGCGCCGGGTACGCGATGGAGGGGCGCCGCGTCGTCTCGCAGGTGCTCGCGAACGTCTACCGGCAGGCCTCGATCCAGCGCATCGGCCCGTTCTTCCACGCGATGCGCGCGGCGCTGCGCGACGTCGCCCCGGCGCACGCCGAGCAGCCGCGGATCGTGCTGCTCACCTCCGGGCCGGCCAGCGAGACCGCGTTCGACCAGGCCTACCTCGCCTCGATGCTCGGCCTGCCGCTCGTCGAGGGCACCGACCTGCTGGTCCGCGACGGCCGCGTCTGGCTGCGCGCGCTCGACGGGCTCGAGCCGGTCGACGTGGTGCTGCGCCGCGTCGACGCCGAGTGGTGCGACCCGCTCGACCTGCGCACCGGCTCGCGGCTCGGCGTGCCCGGCCTGGTGCGTTCCCTGCGCGCGGGGAACGTGAGCGTCGTCAACCCGCTGGGCGCCTCGGTGCTCGAGAACCCGGCGCTGCTCGCCTACCTGCCGCGCCTGGCCCGGACGATCCTCGACCAGGACCTCGCGCTGCCGTCCGCACCCACCTGGTGGTGCGGGGAGCCCGCGAGCCTCTCGCACGTGCTCGCGCACCTCGACGAGCTCGTCGTGCTGCCCACGGTGCGCCGCACCGCGCCCGGCCTCATCCAGGGCTGGACCCTCGACGCTGCCGCGCGCGAGCAGCTCGCGGCCAGGATCGCCGCCGAGCCGTGGGCCTGGGCGGGCCAGGAGCCGGGTCACCGATCGGACGGCGTCGGGGGCTCGCAGGCCGCGATGCTGCGCACGTACGCGGTCGCGCACCGCGGCTCGTACGCCGTGATGGCCGGTGGGCTCGCGCGCGTGGCCGGGTCGGCCGTGGTGTCGTCGTCGTCCGGCGCCGTCGCCAAGGACGTCTGGGTGCTGTCCAGCCAGACCGAGCAGGCCGCCGAGGACACGTCGCTCGAGATCTCCGCGGGCAGCCGGCGCCAGGGAGCCGGCATCTCGCCGCGCACCGCCGAGAACCTGTGGTGGATGGGCCGGTACGCCGAGCGCGCCGAGGATCGCGCGCGGCTGCTCCGCGTCGTCGTCGACCGCTGGGACGACTTCCACGCGCGGCCACGCTCGGCCGGAGGGCGCGCGCTGTCCGTCCTGATCGGCGGCCTCGAGCCCGACGACGAGCGCACCGGCGCGAGCCTGCGCGAGCTGACCCTCGAGGCCCGCACCGCGACCTCGGTCGCCTCGGCACTGCGCCGCCTCGGCTCGTCGGCAGCGACCGTCCGCGACCAGCTCTCGAGCGACACGTTCGGCCCCCTGGCCCGCATCGAGCGGGTCCTGCGCGCGGAGCGCGGCAGGCGGCGACCGTCGCCCGACGAGGCGCTGGACCTCGGCCGTCTCGACGACCCCCGCCTGGCCACCGCGGGGCTGCGGCCGGTGCTGGACCAGGTGCTCGAGGCGCTGCACGCCGTGGCGGGCATCGCGGCCGAGGGGCTGGTCCGCGACGTCGGCTGGCGGTTCCTCGACGCGGGCCGCCGCATCGAGCGCGCGCAGCACGTCGTCGAGCACCTGCAGGCGACGCTCGTCGAGCACCGGCCGCCGGCCGTCGAGGGCTTCCTCGTCGACGCCGTCGTGCTGTCCCACGACTCGTCGATCACGTTCCGCCGCCGCTACAACTCGGGCGCCGGCGTCGCCGCGGTCCTGGACCTGCTGCTGCTCGACCGCACCAACCCGCGCGCGCTCGCGTTCCAGCTCGACCGGCTGCAGGACGACCTGGGCACCGTGCCGGGTGCCGAGCACCTGTTGTCGGACGTCGCCGACCTGGTCGCGGAGCTCGACCCCGCGACCGTCGCGGAGGCTGACGGGCGCCGTGACCGCCTGGGCGAGGCGCTCGAGTCGATGTCGTGGCGGCTGCGCTCGGCGGCCGACGAGATCCAGCGCGTGCACTTCGCGCGGCCCGGCCCGAGCCGCGCGCTCGAGGACCCGTGGGACGCGGCCGACGAGGTGGACCGCCCGTGACCCGCACCTACGACCTCGTGCACCGCACCACGTACACCTACGGCGGCCCGGTCACCGACTCCTACGGCCGCACGACGATGACGCCGCGCGACCTCCCGGGGCAGGCCGTGCTGGCGGCGACCGTCGAGGTCGACCCCACGCCCGCCGACACCTCCACCCACATCGACTACTACGGGAACCGGACCACGTACTACGGCGTGACCCGCGCGCACACGCGGCTCGTGGTCACCGCGCGGTCGACGATCGAGGTCAGCCGCGTCGCCGCGTCGCTCGACTCGCTGCCGGCCGTGACCTGGGAGGACACCGCGCGGTCGGTCGAGACGGGCGACTCGGCGGCGGCCGTCTCGCCGGACGTGCTCGTCGCGCTCCGCGAGCTGGTGCTCCCGTCGACCCACGCGGTGCCGGGCGACGAGGTCCGGGCATGGGCAGCCCCCTCCTTCACGCCGGACCGGCCGCTCGGCGAGCTGCTCGTCGACCTCGCGCACCGCATCCGCACCGAGCTCGCCTACCGGTCCGGATCGACGACGGTCTCGACCACGCAGGCCCAGCTGCTGGCCCAGGGCGCGGGCGTGTGCCAGGACTTCGCGCACCTGATGATCGCCGCGCTGCGCGCCCACGGGCTGCCCGCGCGCTACGTCTCGGGGCACATCGAGACGCGACCGCCGGCGGGGCGCGAGAAGCTGCGCGGGGCCGACGCCTCGCACGCGTGGGTCTCGGCCTGGGTGCCGGGTGCCGGGTGGGTGGACATCGACCCGACCAACGACCAGTTCGTCGACGACCGGTACGTGGTGCTCGGCTGGGGGCGCGACTACCAGGACGTCCCGCCGCTGCGGGGCGTGATCTTCACCGAGGGCTCGGGGTCGCGGCTCAGCGTCGCGGTGGACCTGGTGCCGGCCGGCTCCGAGCCGTTCGCCTGACCCGTCAGCGGTGCGGCGTCGCGCGCTCGCGCAGCTCGTCGGGCGTCACGACGAACCCGCCCGCGTCCACCACCGTCCCCCCGACCGCCCGCCACAGCGCGGCGATCACGCGGGCCATCGACGGCATGACCCGGTCCCGCGCGATGACGTGCAGCGGCGAGGGCGTCTCGGTCTCGAGCTCGCCCGGCTCGAGCGGCTCCCACACCACGCGGTAGGCCCACGGACCGTGCTCGCGCCAGTCGAGGCTGCCCAGGACGACCGGCCCGTCCGTCTGGCGGCGCATCGTGAGCGTCACGGCGCCGTCGTAGTCGAACATCGCGGTCACGCCGAACGGCTGCGGCCCGGTGTCGGCGGTGCCGTTCGGCCGCGGCAGGTCGACCGGCCCGACGCGCGCACCGGCCAGGGCCGGGCGCACCAGCGGGACCGCGTCGACCGCGGCCATCGGCTGGGCCGACCACAGGGTCAGGCTCACGTCCGCGTGCCGGTCGGGGACGAGCGAGCGCGAGCGGTCCGGCGCGACGACGAGCCCGCCGGTCCGCCGGGCCGCCGCGGTCATCCAGCCGACCGCGGGGTCGCTGCCCTCGGCGAGGCCGTACACGTCGTGGTCGGGCGAGGGCGCGGGGCCGACGAGCACGCCCGCGTCACCGAGCCGGAGCCGACCCAGCGTCGCGGCGGACGCCTCCTGGACGACCACGCCGCGGAACCGCGCGCCGGCCATCCTCGTCGCGGGGGCGCTGGCGACCGGCGCCGCCTCCCAGGACGCCCCGGCGAACCACGCGCCGGCAAGCGCGAGCACATCCGTACCTCTCGGCAGGGCGACCACGTGCTGCCCGTCGAGCTCTGCGGGAACACCCCAGACCTGGCTCATGGCCGGACGCTAGCGAGACATTGTTTCGGCCGTGTTTTTGGCCCGCGTCATCCACCGGTTCGGCGAGTTTGTCCACAGGCTTTCACCCGCACTACCCACCGCCTGTGGACGAACCCTGTGGACAAC
Organism: Cellulomonas rhizosphaerae; assembly: GCF_003470205.1. Classification (GTDB taxonomy): domain Bacteria; phylum Actinomycetota; class Actinomycetes; order Actinomycetales; family Cellulomonadaceae; genus Cellulomonas; species Cellulomonas rhizosphaerae. The sequence continues at coordinate 36,398 of NZ_QWKP01000214.1, read as the reverse complement.
TTCAGGCGTGCACGTCGTGCAGGTGGTGGACCACGTCGTGCAGGAAGTACTGGCCGAGCGTGGTCACCGTGAACTCCGACCCGTTCGAGCGGCGGCCCGTGCGCTCCCAGGCGTCGTCGGCCACGGAGTCGAACCGGTCCGCGATCGCATCGGCCGCGTCCGCGAGCTCGTCGGCCACGACCGTCGGGTCCTGCAGGTCGTAGCGGTCCGCGAGCGCGGTGGCGTCCTGGTCCCAGTTCTCGAACAGCGGGTCGTCCTCGGCGAGCATGAGCGCGAGGCGGCCGTCGAAGACCCGGAACACGTCGCGGACGTGCGCGCCGTACTCGAGCGTCGACCAGGTGGTGGGCTCGGGGCGCTCGCGCGCGTCGGTGCGGTGCAGGGCCGAGACCCAGCGGGGCGCGAGATCGCGGACCGTGCCGCCGATGGCCGTGGTGTCGGCGTCGGCCGCGGTGAAGCCGCACTCCGGGCAGCGCTCGCGCAGGACCCAGGTCCAGTCCTTCTCGTCGGGCTCGATGGCGGGGGCGGCGGCCGGCGTCGTCATCCCCGCACGGTATCTCGGCTACACGACCCCCGCGGTGTGCAGCTCGCCGTACTCGTCGTCGGTCAGCAGGCGCGAGCGGATGAGGAACCGCACGCCCTCGGGGGCTTCGAGGGAGAAGCCCGCGCCGCGGCCCTTGACGACGTCGATCGTCAGGTGCGTGTGCTTCCAGTACTCGTACTGCGCCTTGGTCATCCACACGGGCACGACCACCCCGTCGCCGAGGTCCAGGTCGCCGAGGTGCTCGTCGACGTCGCCCGTGAAGAACTCCCCCTGCGGGAAGCACATCGGCGACGAGCCGTCGCAGCAGCCGCCGGACTGGTGGAACATCAGCTCGCCGTGCTGCTCGCGCAGCCGGCGCAGCATCGTGGCGGCCTCGTCGGTCACCGCGACCCGCTCGGGCAGTCCCATCGCGCTCCCTTCCTGGCCCCACCTAGCCGCACTTGTGACGGGTGTCGTCCCCTGAGGCCCCACGGAGCCTCAGGGGCGCACTTCCGTCACAAGTGCGGCTAGATCGGGCTGGTTCGTGCTCGGCTCGGTCAGAAGAAGCCGAGCTTGGTACCCGAGTAGCTGACCAGGAGGTTCTTGGTCTGCTGGTAGTGGTCGAGCATCATCTTGTGGTTCTCGCGGCCGACGCCCGATCCCTTGTAGCCGCCGAACGCCGCCGCGGCCGGGTAGGCGTGGTAGCAGTTCGTCCACACGCGGCCGGCCTCGATGTCGCGGCCGGCGCGGTAGGCGATCTCGCCCTCGCGGGACCAGACGCCGGCGCCGAGCCCGTACAGGGTGTCGTTGGCGGTGTGGATGGCGTCGGAGTAGTCGGCGAAGCTCGTCACCGCGACGACCGGTCCGAAGATCTCCTCCTGGAAGATCCGCATCGAGTTCTTGCCCTCGAAGATCGTCGGCTGCACGTAGTAGCCCTCGGCGAGGTCGCCCTCGAGCACGTTGCGCGACCCGCCCGTGAGCACCTTGGCGCCCTCGGCGCGGCCGATGTCGAGGTAGGACAGGATCTTCTCGAGCTGGTCGTTGGACGCCTGCGCGCCGATCATCGTCTCGGTGTCGAGCGGGTTGCCCTGCGTGATCGCCTCGACGCGTGCGATCGCGTCGCCGATGAACCCGTCGTAGATCGACTCCTGGATCAGAGCGCGTGACGGGCACGTGCAGACCTCGCCCTGGTTGAGGGCGAACATCGCGAACCCCTCGAGCGCCTTGTCGTAGAACGCGTCCTTCTCCCGGGCCACGTCCTCGAAGAAGATGTTCGGGCTCTTGCCGCCGAGCTCGAGCGTGACCGGGATGATGTTCTGCGACGCGTACTGCATGATCAGGCGGCCCGTGGTGGTCTCGCCGGTGAAGGCGATCTTGCGGATGCGCGGCGACGAGGCCAGCGGCTTGCCCGCCTCGACCCCAAACCCGTTGACCACGTTGATGACGCCCGGGGGCAGCAGGTCCGCGATCAGCTCCATGAGGAGCAGGATCGAGACCGGCGTCTGCTCGGCCGGCTTGAGCACCACGCAGTTGCCCGCCGCGAGCGCGGGCGCGAGCTTCCAGGTGGCCATGAGGATCGGGAAGTTCCAGGGGATGATCTGGCCGACCACGCCGAGCGGCTCGTGGAAGTGGTAGGCGATCGTGTCGCCGTCGATCTCCGAGATCGAGCCCTCCTGCGCGCGGATCGCGCCCGCGAAGTAGCGGAAGTGGTCGATCGCGAGCGGCATGTCGGCGGCGAGGGTCTCGCGCACCGGCTTCCCGTTCTCCCACGTCTCGGCGACCGCGAGCATCTCGAGGTTCTCCTCCATGCGGTCCGCGATCTTGTTCAGGACCAGCGCCCGCTCGGTCGCGGACGTCTTGCCCCAGGCACGGGCCGCGCCGTGCGCGGCGTCCAGGGCGCGCTCGATGTCGTCGGCGTCGCCGCGAGCGACCTCGCAGAACGTCTTGCCGTTCACCGGAGACGGGTTCTCGAAGTAGCGGCCCGCGGCCGGGGCGACGTACTCGCCGCCGATCCAGTGGTCGTAGCGGTCGCGGTAGGTAGCGGGGCTGCCGGGCTGTCCCGGTGCTGCGTAGACGGTCATCGCGCCTCCTGGCAGGTCATCCGGACGACGAGGCGTCCGGGGCGCGGCACCCTTGCCGCGATCCTCCCGCACGGTAGGCCGCGGCACGTTGCACGACCGTTGCACCCGCCTTAGCGCTCGGCCCGCCGCGCCCGGAAGTCGTCCGCGATCTGCTGCGCCTGGGCGTTGACCACGCGGCGGTACCCGTCGTGCAGCCGCGCCGTCCGACCCGAGTCGGGATCCTCCTCGTGGGCCGCCAACCACGCCCGCCGTGCTGCGCGGACGTCGTCGTCGGTGAGGTGGACGTGTGACTCGGTCATCCGTCCAGCGTGCGCGCGGCCCGTGATCATCGCAGTTCGACGGGGCAAGTTCACCCGACCGGGTGACGCCGACCGATCTCGCGCTCGAGGCGGACGAGCTGGGCGTGCGCGCGCAGGTGGTGCGCCGAGCCGGGCACGCTCGACGAGGCGAGGGCGGCCCACGCGGCCCAGTCGTCGGCGCCCTCGTCGGACGCCGCCCACCGCGCGAGCAGCTGCGGGTCGCGCGACGCGAGCACCGCGGCGCGGAGCTCGTCGGCCAGCCGCGTCCGCAGCTTCTCGACCCCAGGGGCGACCGACCGCGGCAGCACGGGCCCGGTGTACGCGGACAGCGCCTGGGTGGTGTCGCCCACGGCCAGGGCGTCGCGCACGACGTCGACGTCCGTGCGAACCGCGCGTGTCAGCCGGTAGGGCCGCGACTCGCTGAGCAGCGGCCCGACGAGCCGGCGTAGGCGGGACACCTCCGCCCGGACCGTTACGTCGGACAGCTCCGCGTCGGAGAGCAGGACCGCGAGCTGGTCTCCGGACAGGCCCGCGGGGTGCTCGGCCAGCAGCAGCAGGATCTCGGCGTGCCGGCCGCCCAGGCGGTGCGCGGCGGCGTCGAGCCCGAGCGTCCCGACCTGGCCGCCGAGCACGTGCAGCGACGGGACGGGCGGCCCGACGGGGACGGCCGAGGTGCCGCCGGTGGGCCGCGACGCGATCGTCGCCTCGATGGCGGCCGCGGTCGCGCGGACCAGCTGCATCGCGAGCCCGGACGCGACCACGGAGCCGCCGGTCACGTCGAGAACGCCCAGCACCTGGCCGGCGGAGTCGTGCACTGGGACCGCCGCGCAGTTCCACGGCTGGACCGGCCGCGCCCAGTGCTCGGTGCCGATGACCTGCACCTCGCGGTTGGTGGCCAGCGCCGTGCCGGGCGCGTTGGTGCCCGCGCAGTCCTCGCGCCACACCGCTCCCGCGACGAAGCCGGCGACCTCGACCTGCCGGCGCACGCGCGCGTCGCCCTCGACCCACAGCAGCCGGCCGGTCTGGTCGGTGAGCGCCGCGACCCAGCCGGGGTCGCGGTCGAGCAGGAGCTGGCGCACGATCGGCAGCGCGACCGAGAGCGGGTGCTCGCGGCGCAGGCCGGCCAGGTCGTTCGCGCTGACGTCGACCGGCGGCGAGGACTGCTCGGGATCGACGCCGCTGCGGCGGCTGCGGCGCCAGGAGTCGGCCACCACGCGGCGCACGGACCGGCCGGGCGCGTGCCCGGTCGTCACGAACTCGTCGTGCGCCGCACTCACGGTGGTTGCGCTCATCGCACCTCCTGGCCGACGTCGTCGTCGGGACCACCTCGAGTGTAGGGACGCGTGTCCAGTTCCGGCAGGGCGAGGGCACGTGAAGGGTCGGTGTGGGTCACGCGGATCACCCCCGGTCTGGTGGGTTTTTCTGACGCGGCGTGCGACGATGTCACCATGCCCAAGATCATCGGCGGATCGCTGCACGAGCACCGTGAGCAGACCCGCCAGAAGCTCTTCGCGGCGCTGTCGACCCTCATGGCCGAGCAGGGCTTCGACGCCATCACCCTCGCCGAGATCGCGCAGGCGGCCGGCGTCGGCCGCACGGCGGTCTACAACCACTTCCCGGACAAGGAAGCGCTCCTCGTCGGCTTCATCACTCACGAGACCGACCAGTACGCCGCGACGCTGCAGCGCGCGCTGGACGACATCGACGACCCCGTCGAGCAGCTGCGCACCTACGTCCGCCAGCAGACGCAACTCAAGCGCGTCTACCACGTGGCCCCCGGCCCGGAGCTGCGCTCGGTGCTGTCCCGCTCCACGCAGCAGCGCGTCCGCGAGCACGTCGTCGTGGTCGAGCAGGTGCTGCGCGAGATCCTCGCGGCCGGCATCGCGTCGGGCGCCTTCCCCGAGCAGGACCTCGACACCACGGTCCCGCTGGTCAACGCGTGCCTGTCCGGTCGCGGCGTGCCCGACGACGGCCCCGCCCGCGAGCGCGCGATCGCCCAGACCGAGGCGTTCGTGCTCCGCGCCGTCGGCGCACCCGTGCTCGTCCCCGCCTGACGTGCCGACCCCCTCGTCCGGCCGCGGCCGGCGGCCCTCCGGCGTGCGTCACCACGGCCGCCCCACGCCCACCCGCCGCGGCGCACCCTCACGCGACGAGCAGGTGCGCGAGACCCGAATCGAGGTCACGTTCCTGCCCGGGCTCGGCGACGTCCTGGCCGACGAGGTCACCGCGGTGCTGCACCCGCGCCGGCCGGCCGCTCCCGTCGCAGGCCGCGACGACGCGCTCGCGGTCGCGATCAGCAACCCCCTCGCCCACACGCGTCGGCTGACCACCGCGGTCGCCGTGTTCCTCGTCCTGCACTTCGACGTGCCGCGCCCCAAGTCGCTGACGAGCGGCGACCACCTGGCCCGGATCGTCGAGGCGATGTACTCCTCGCTGCGCGTCGCGGGCTCGTCGACCTTCCGCTTCGAGGCGGCAGGCAGCGACTCGTCGGTCTTCGCCCGCCTGGCCTCGGAGCTGAACGCCGCCACCGGCCTGAAGTACGACGAGAAGGACGGCGAGCTCGTCGTCCGCGTCCGTCGCGGCCCCGCGCGCGGCGAGGCCGACCCCGGCTGGGACGTCCTGGTCCGGGTCGGCAACCGCCCGCTGTCCGCCCGCCCCTGGCGCGCGGCCGACTACCCGGGCGCCGCGAACGCGACGATCGCCGCGGCCATGACCCGCATCGCCGGCGTCGTGCCCGAGGACCGGGTCGTCAACCTCATGTGCGGCTCGGGCACGCTGCTGATCGAGCGCCTGCTCGCCGGTCCCGCCGCGGCGGCCGTCGGCATCGACGACGCACCCGACGCGATCGCCGCCGCCACCGAGAACCTCGCCGCCGCGTCGCTGGCCCGCAAGGCCCAGCTGATCACGGCCGACATCCGCGACCCCCAGCTCGAGGGCGGCTACGACCTGCTGCTCGCCGACCCGCCGTGGGGCACGCTGCACGGCTCGCACGCCACCAACGCGGAGCTGCACGCGGACCTGCTGCGCGCGGCCCACCGCCTCGCCGCGCCGGGGGCACGGCTCGTCGTGCTCACGCACGAGATCAAGGTCATGGACCGCTGCCTGCGCGAGACCGACCAGTGGACGACCCGCGAGGTCACGCGCGTGTTCGCCAAGGGCCACCACCCGCGCATCTACGTGCTCGACCGGGCCTGACCCTCGGTCAGGAAGGACCGCAGATGGACCGGCTATGGCGTCACCACGTGGCCCCGATCGTGGCCGTTGTGATGCTCTCGACGAGCCTGCCGCTGTTCGTCCTGACCGACTACCTGCTTGAACGCTCGCTCTGGTTCCTGCTCCCGATCGCCGCGTACGTTGCCCTCACGCTGTGGATGGCCAAGCGATACCTCCGGCATTCACCACGCCACGCGCGAACGGCTGAGCGATGAGTGCGCGACTCGGGCGCCACGGTGTCCCCGACTCGCGTCCGTGGTGGCGCAGGTTGGTGCAGCGCATCGGCATGGTGCTGAGCGACGTCTTCGGTGGGCTCTAGCTGGCGGACGGCAGCCCATCGGTGCCGTGGATGCCGGGCACCGCCCGCGTTCACCGCGGTTGAACCGACGTCCCCACCGGGTCGTTGGCCGCGATCCACTGGTCCGTGCGCAGCCACGAGGCGAACAGCCACTCCTCCTGCGCCGCCAGGTCGCGCGGGATGTCGGCCGCGTCGACCGACCAGCCCTTCATGATGATCCGCTTGTCCATCGGCAGCTCGCGCCAGATGTCCCGCGTGGTCACGAGCCGGTCCAGGCCGGTGTGCGCGACGAACACGACGCCCGCGGTCGGCGCGGCGTCGAGCGCGGAGAGCAGGCCGCCCGCGTGCGGGGCCATGACGTTGACCATCTGCTCCGCCTGCTCGGCCAGGTCGTCGCGTCCCTTGGCGCGCAGCGCCTCGATCCGAGCCGTCCGGCGGCGCGGCGTGACGTTGCCGCCCTCGGGGAAGATGAGCAGCGCGCTGCGGTCGTCGAGCAGCTCAGCCAGGTCGCCGACGGCTGACGACAGCCCCGGGGCACCGTCCCGGCGCGCGGAGTGCGGCGTGACGAACTGGGTCGGGAGACGGTTGAGCAGGATGTCGATCGCCGGGTCCCACTGCAGGGTGTCCTTGAGGACGATCAGCGGTTCGCGGTCGAACCAGTTGAGCAGCGCGTGGACCAGGATGAACGAGTCGCCCGGGCCCGCGTGCCGGCTCGCGACGATGATCGGGCGGCCGGTCAGCACGGTGCCCACGTCGGCGTCCTGCACGTCGATCGTCAGGCGCAGCGTCCAGCGCACCTGCCAGAACAGGACCTGCAGCATCCGCCCGGCGAGCACGTAGTGCGCGCGCTGGAAGCGGGGGCGGTGGATCGCCCAGCCGAAGCCGGACGCGACCCACAGCCCGAACGCCGCGGCGATGACGACCGCGTCCCAGAACAGGTAGAACGTCGCCATCCACAGGATGCGCGTGATCCGCAGCTTCCCGGGCAGCAGCCACGTGATGACGCCGCCGACGAGCACCACGAGCACCACGCCCACGGGCAGCCAGACGAGCGCGACGACGAGCAGGAGCGGAGCCAGCACCACGCGCCGCACCCAGCGCGGCGGCAGTCGCCAGATCACGACTGCGCCAGGTAGCGCGCGCTCGCCTCGTACGCGGCGTCGATGCGCGCCCGGGTCGCGTCCAGCTTCCGGTAGGACGTGAGCTTCTCGTCGCCCGGCTTGGCGCCGCCGCTCGGCAGCACGTGCACGCTGACGCCCTCCGGGACCATGTCGATCTCCCGGGAGAACCGGTGCCGGCGCGCGATCTCGAAGCTCACGCGCGCCACGTCCGAGGGCTTGTCCGGCGCCACGAGCGACTCCTCGATCCGCCCGACCTGCAGCACGTACACCCGCGTCGCACCACGGCGGATCGCCTCGCCGAGCGGGATGGAGTTGACGATGCCGCCGTCGACGAAGTGCTCGCCGTCGATCACGGTCGCGGGCAGGATGCCGGGCACCGACGACGAGGCGAGCACCGCGGGGATCAGCGGCCCGGAGTCGAACCAGCGCTCGGCGGCGCGCTCGATGCTCGCGGCTGTGACCGCCAGCGGGACGGCGAGCGCCTCGAACGTCGGTTCCTCGCCGAGCATGTCGACCAGCAGCGCGCGCAGCGGCGCAGGGTCGTTGAGGTGCGTGCGCGACTTCGCGAGCCGGCGCAGCTGCTTGGGCCACGAGTCGCCGTAGATCGCGGCCGCGGCGGGCGAGGCCCACGCCTCGACGAGCCGGTCCACGACCGCGATCGTCGGGTCGTGCGCGACAGCCGCACCGTTGATCGCGCCGATCGACGTCCCGACGATCGTGTCCGGCACAATGCCCGCCTCGAACAGCGCGCGCAGCATGCCCACCTGCACGGCGCCGCGCACCCCTCCGCCGCCCAGCACGAGTCCGATGGTCACCCTCGGATCGTGGCACACGGGCGCGCTCCGCGTGATGAGGTGGTCCGCCCTCGTGGGCCGACGAATCGAGACGGTGACCCTGGACTACCGGCCCTGGTCCGATGCTGGCGACTGGTGGTGCCCAGCGATCACGATCACGTCAGAGAACACGGGTGTTGTGCTCGGGTTGGGCGAGGTCGGCTCCGACGGCGATCTCGCTCCGTCTGCCGACAATGTCGTCGCCCTGCGGTATCCGTCCGACGCCTCGTTCCCGATTCTCAGGTCGCACGCGTAGTCGTGTTCACTTGATCAGTGACCACCCCGTCTGCTCGTCTTCCCCGCGTCCGTGCGTCCGAGCTCGTCGGGCGCGGCTGGCTCAACACCGGCGGCCGCGACGTCACCCTCGCGGACCTGCGCGGCAAGATCGTGATCCTCGACTTCTGGACGTTCTGCTGCATCAACTGCCTGCACGTCCTGGACGAGCTGCGCGAGCTCGAGGAGGCCCACCGCGACGTCCTCGTGATCGTCGGCGTGCACTCGCCGAAGTTCGTGCACGAGGCCGACCCGGTCGCGCTGGCCGCGGCGGTCGAGCGGTACGGCGTCCACCACCCCGTGCTCGACGACCCGGACCTCGTGACCTGGTCCGCGTACACCGCGCGCGCCTGGCCGACCCTCGTCGTCATCGACCCCGAGGGCTACGTCGTCGCGCAGATGGCCGGCGAGGGGCACCGGCGCAACGTCGAGATCCTGGTCGACGAGCTCGTCGCGGAGCACGCGACCAAGGGCACGCTGCACCGCGGCGACGGCCCGTACGTCGCGCCCGAGCCCACGTCCGGCACGCTGCGCTTCCCGGCCAAGGCGATCGCCCTGCCGAACGGCAACCTGCTGGTCGCGGACGCGGGCCACCACTCGCTCGCCGAGCTGGCCCCCGACGCCGAGACGCTGGTCCGCCGCATCGGCTCGGGCGGACGTGGCCTCGTCGACGGCGGCCCCGACGAGGCCCGGTTCAACGAGCCGAACGGCCTGTGCCTCGTCCCGTCAGGACTGGGGCCCGACTACGACGTTCTCGTCGCCGACACGGTCAACCATGTCCTGCGCGGGGTGCGGCTCGCCGACGGGGTCGTCACCACCGTGGCCGGGACCGGCGAGCAGTACATGGTGGGCGCGGCGGACAACGTCTCCGGCGAGGGCGCCCGGAGCCACAAGCTGTCCTCGCCGTGGGACGTGGTGTGGTCGCAGGACCTCGGCGCCTTCCTCGTCGCGATGGCCGGCAACCACACGCTGTGGACGTTCGACCCCGCGGCAGGGGCGATCACGCACGTCGCCGGCACGATGAACGAGGGCCTGCTCGACGGCCCCGGCCCCGAGGCCTGGTTCGCGCAGCCCTCGGGCCTGGCCGTCGGGGCGGACGGGCGGATCTGGCTCGCCGACTCCGAGACGTCCTCCCTGCGCTGGGTCGAGACCGATCCACTGACGATCCACACCGCGGTCGGCGAGGGCCTGTTCGACTTCGGCCACCGCGACGGTCCGGCCGCCGAGGCCCGGTTCCAGCACCCGCTCGGCGTCGCGGTGCTGCCCGACGGGTCGGTCGCGGTCGCGGACACGTACAACGGTGCCGTGCGCCGGTACGCCGACGACGAGGTCACGACGATCGCGTCGGGCTTGGCCGAGCCGAGCGGCTTCGTCGTGCTGCCCGACGGCCTGCTCGTCGTCGAGTCGGCCGCGCACCGCATCACGCGCATCCCGCTCGCGGCGGGCGAGCACGTGGACGGCGGCACGCACCGCACGCAGCGCCCGGTCACGGACCTGGCTCCCGGCGAGGTCGCGCTCGACGTGGTGTTCACGCCCGCCACGGGTCAGAAGTACGACGACCGCTACGGACCCTCGACCCGCCTGCAGGTCTCGTCGACCCCGCCGGAGCTGCTGCTCGACGGCGCGGGCGACGACGTCCCGCTGCTGCGCACCCTGCGGCTCAACCCCGACGTGAGCGAGGGCGTCCTGCACGTCACGGCGCACGCGGCGAGCTGCGACGACGACCCGGCGATCGAGTACCCCGCGTGCCACCTCAACGCGCAGGACTGGGGGGTCCCGGTCCGGCTCGTCGCGGGCGCAGCGGCGACCCTGTCGCTACCGCTGCATGGCTGAGCTCAGCTCGCGCCCATCACGGCGACGGCGGTCAGCGCGTCGAGCGCGGACTTCACCACGCCGCCCTCGGCCGCGGTCGACGAGACGCCGATCTCCACGAGCCACGGCCCGTGCTCCAACGTCGTCGTCGACTGGTCGCGCTCGAGGTCGGACGGGCTGCCGCCGCGGGCTATCGCGGAGCGCTCGTCGCCGCGCTGCATGAGCACGGCCCACGCCGAGCCGCCCATGGTCTCGGTCACGGCGGCGGCCAGCGCGCACAGGCGCGGCACGACGCCGGACTGCGCGGCGGCGATCGCGGCCGAGCCGACGACGACGACGCGCTCGGCGGTCACGGCGGGGTCGGCGGTCGGGGTCGCGACCTTGAGCCGGCGCGCACGGGCCCGCTTGGCGCGGTACTGCTCGACGTCGGCGCGTCGGAAGAGCTGGCGGGCCGAGACCGGCCCAGAGACGGCGGTCGACGCGAGGCCGTAGGAGATCGCGGCGCCGTGCGGCAGCGGGTACATCGCGAGCGTCGTGGCCATCGTCTCGGCGACCTCGGCCCGCTTGCGGCCCACGGTGACCAGCGCGAACTCGTCGCCGCCGATGCGTGCCGCGGTGGTGCCCGGCAGCGAGTCCGCGACCCGGCGCAGCACGTCGCCGACCGTGCGCAGCAGGTCGTCGCCCGCGTCGTGGCCCATCTGGTCGTTGACGCGCTTGAGCCCGTCGACGTCGCACATGACGATGCAGGTCTCGTCGCCCGACTCCAGCGCGGACTCGGCCACGGAGTCGGCCACGCGACGGTTGGCCAGGCCCGTCAGCGGGTCGTCCGCGACGAGGTGGCGCACCTGGTCCTCGAGGTCGACGCGAGCCACGGCACCGGCCGCGAGCGCGGCGAGCACCTCGGCGCGCGCCACGTCGTCGACCGTGAACAGGCCGTCGCCGACGGCCTTGACCGCGTAGATCTGGCCCCAGACGGCACCGTTGACGATGATGGGCGCGGCGAGCGCGGACCCGGCGTCGACCTCGTTGAGGGTCGCGATCTCGACGGCGTCCCCAGCCTCCTCGTCGCCCTCGGCGACGGGCTGGCCCTCGATGTCGACCGCGTGCGCGACCCAGCTTGCCCGGTCGCTGATCAGCGCGCGCAGGGCGGGGCGGTCGTCGGCGCGGTACGACGAGCGCACCATCCACAGCAGCCGCGGATCGGTGGGCTGCGGCGTGATGTCGAGGATGCGGCTCGTGTCCTGCTCGATGCGGCAGAACGCGACGCGACGCGCGGCGAGCACCTCGACGCCCATCCGGCTCGTCGCCTGCTGCACGTCCTCGAGGGTGCGGCACCGGTCGAGCCGGTGCGCCGCGAGGGCGAGCCCGCGTACGCCGACGAGGGCCGCGGCGGAACGTCGTCCCGCACGCGCGCCCGGCGAGGCGGCGCCGCGTCGTGTCACGGGGCCATCATCGTCCACGCCGGCCGTCCGCACGACACGATCGGGCGACCTGCGGCATCACGTCACCCGTCCGCCCGCGCGTCACGCTTGCGCGCGGGCGGCTCCGAGCTCGGCGAACACGGCCTGGTTGAGGCGGAAGGCGACGCGCGCCTCCTCGACGACGGCCTCGCGCTGCGCCTCGTCGAGCGGCAGGGCGTCCAGTCGCTCGCGGTAGACGTCCTTGAACGGCTTGAGCTTGTGGATCTCCGGGAAGTCGTAGAACGCGATGCCGTCCTGCTCGAACCCGTAGTGCCGCTGCATCATCCGCTTGATGATCTGGCCGCCCGACAGGTCGCCGAGGTAGCGCGTGTAGGCGTGCGCGGCGTAGAGCGACAGGTCGTCGCCGCAGGCCTCGAGGCGCTGCGTGTACGCGAGCGTCGCGGGCAGGAACACGACCCGCTCGCGCCAGTCGTCGCCCAGCAGGTAGGCGAGGTCGGTCTCGATGGCCGGGACGCGGGTCAGCTCGTCGAACACGAGACCGCGGTCCGCGCCGGCAGCGACCAGGCGGGCACCGGCGGCCTCGAGCGCGGTGTAGACCGCGAGCTGCTGGACGGCGAGCGCGGCGTACGCGTCGCGGTCCAGGTGGCCGCCGAGGAGCTGCTCGACGAACCCGCTGCTCTCCGCGCTCTCGTGCTCGGCGCGGGTGCCCTCACGCAGCGCGAGGGAGAGCGGGACGGCGGTGGCCTCGTCGGCCGGACGGACGGCAGTGGTGGTCACGAACACTCCTGCTACTTGTTGATGACGATCTGTCAGGAAGCGTACGTCATGAAGGTAAGGCTTGCCTACATCGTCGCCCGATGGATGCAACGGGGGTGCATCCGGATCGCGGTCCCGGAGGGAAGAGGGGGAGTCAGGCGCCATCCCGGCGCTGCTCCCGGAAGGACGCACCATGCGCTCTCGACTTCTCGCCGGCACCGCCGCCGCGGCTCTCGCCCTCGCCGCCGTCGCCGTCACCGCCGGACCCGCCTCAGCGGCGGACGACGCCAAGCTCTCCGTCCTGCACGGCGTGCCCGGCCTCACCGTCGACGTCTGGGTCAACGGCAAGCTCACCCTGGACGACTTCAAGCCCGGCAAGCTCGCCGGCCCGCTCGACCTGCCCGCGGGCACGTACACGGTGGCCATCACTGCGGCCGACGCGAAGGACGACAGCGACCCGGCGATCGGCCCGGTCGACCTCGAGCTCGCGGCCGGCAAGAGCTACACGGCCGTCGCGCACCTCGACGCGTCCGGCGACCCGACCGCGACGCTCTTCACCAACGACACCTCGACCACCAAGGCGGGCGAGGGCCGGATCACGGTCCGCCACGTCGCGGCGGCTCCGGCCGTCGACGTGCTGGCCGGCTCCGACGCGGTCATCAGCGGCCTCGAGAACCCCGACGAGAAGGTGCTGAACCTGCCCGCGGGCACGGTCTCGGCGAGCGTCGTCGCGGCCGGCACCACGGAGCCCGCGCTGCTCGGCCCGGCCGACGTCAAGGTCGCCGAGGGCACGAACACCATCCTGTACGCGTGGGGCGACGCGACCGCCGACCCCTCCACGCTGGCCCTGGCCACGCAGGTGATCGACGGGCTGCACGGCGACCCGAGCGGCGTGCAGGCCGGTGAGCTCGGCCTCGTCGCCGACTCCGGCTCCACGCCGGTCTGGCCGTTCGCGCTGGGCGCCCTCGCGGCGCTGGGCGTGGCCGGCTTCGCGATCGTCGGCCGTCGTCGCGCAGACGCGCAGCGCTGACCATGGCACGACGACACCACCGGACGGGCGGGGCGCTCCTCGGCGCCCTGCTCGTCGGGCTCCTGACCGCGTGCTCCCCCAGCACCGCGCAGGAACCCGCACCGGTGGTGTCGTCGGCGCCGCCCGGGCCGACGCCCGTGCCGACCGTTGCGGCCGTGCCCGAGGTCCCGGTCCAGGACGCGACCGCACCGGCGGCTGACCCCACAGCACCGCCGGTGCGGCTCGCGGTCCCGAGCGTCGACATCGACATGACCGTGATTCCCGTGGGAGTGGCCGACGACGGCTCGATGGAGCTGCCGCCGGACGCGACCGAGGTCGGCTGGTACCGCTTCGGGCCGGCGCCGGGTGCCGACGAGGGGAACGCGCTGCTCGCGGCGCACGTCGACTCGCGGCTGAGCGGGATCGGGCCGTTCGCGCAGCTGCGGGACGTCTCCGTCGGCGCCCGCGTCGTGGTGACGACCGACGACGGCACGCAGCTCCGGTACCGGGTCGCCTCGGTCGAGAAGATCCCCAAGGACCAGGCCCCGTTGGACGCCTGGTTCGGGCGCGACGGGGCTCCCCGGCTCGTCCTGGTGACGTGTGGAGGAGCGTGGAACGCGAAGATCGGGCACTATGCGGACAACGTCGTCGTCACCGCTGACCCGATCGGTGGATGACCCGTGCACGCGGTGGCCGCCCTGGTCCCGCCGGACGAGACCCGATCGATCGAGGAGGGGTGCGTGAGCGGGAAGGACCCTGATCGACCGGGCGCTCCCCTGCGCGCGGTCCCTGACCCGCCCGTCCCCCACCCGCACCGCCTCGACCCCGACGGCGAGGGCGTCGAGGAGCTCGGCGCCGCGTTCGCCGCGGGAGACGAGGCCGCGATCCGGGAGGCCTACCGCCGCTGGTCCGCGCTCGTCCACACGATCGCCCTGCGCTCGCTCGGCACCACGGCCGACGCCGAGGAGGTCACGCAGCAGGTGTTCGTCGACGCCTGGCGCGGCCGGCACCGCTTCGACCCCACCCGCTCCCGGCTGCCCGCCTGGCTCATCGGCATCACGCGGCACGCGGTCGCCGACGCGCACGAGCGCCGGGCCCGCGACCGCCGGCTCGTCGCGGCGGCCGAACCCCGCGAGGAGCACGTGGCAGCAGCCGACGACAGGGTCGTCGACCGCGTCGTCGTCGCCGACGAGCTCGCCCGCCTCGGCGACCCGCAGCGCACGATCCTGCGCCTCGCGTTCTACGAGGACCTGACGCACGACCAGATCGCCACCCGGTTGGACCTGCCGCTCGGCACCGTGAAGAGCCACGTGCGGCGTAGTCTCGCTCGGCTGCGCAACCGATGGGAGGTGGATGGTGCCGTTCGATGAGTTCCACGTGGACGACGACGTGCTCGCCCTCCTCGCCCTCGGCGAGGAGGCCGGCACCACGGCCGATCGCGCCCACGTGCAGGAGTGCGAGCTGTGCGGCGACGAGATAGCCGCGCTGGCGGAGGTGGTCGGGCTGGCCCGGGCCGCGGACACCGAGCTCGTGACGCCGGGCCCTCAGGTCTGGGAGCGGATCGCCGCGGAGCTGGACCTGGCGCCGGTTGCCGCCCCGACGCCTGCGCCCGTCGTCGTCCCCCTCGCCCCGCGTCGGCGCTCGCGCGCCTGGGGCTGGATCGCGGGGGCGGCGGCCGCCGGGATCATCGTCGGCGGCGCGGGTGTGGGCTGGGCCCTGACGCGCGACGACCGCACGGCCTCGGTCGTCGCGACCGCGACGCTCGACCCGCTGCCCGGCTGGTCCGCGCAGGGGACCGCCAAGGTCGAGACGTCGCGCGACGGCACCCGGGTCCTGGTCGTCGACGTCGACGAGAAGTCCGACGACGACGGGTTCCGCGAGGTCTGGCTCCTGACCCCGGACGTCAAGGGCCTGGTGAGCATCGGGACGCTCGAGGGCTCGTCGGGCCGCTTCGACCTGCCGGCCGGGCTCGACCTGTCGCAGTACTCGGTGGTGGACATCTCGCAGGAGCCGTTCGACGGCAACCCGGCCCACTCGGGGGACTCGATCGTGCGGGGCGCCCTTCAGGCGTAGGCGCCCCGCACGCGATCGAATCAGACCTGCGGAGGGGCCGGCGGCACCTCGCGGTGCTCGACGACCTCGCGGTGCGTGGTGTTGCTGCGCTGCGCGTTGAGCGCGATCGCGAGGATCAGCGCCAGGACGCCGGCGCCCATGCAGATGTAGCCGATCACTTCGAGGTTCACGGCGTCGATCGCGTCCTTGACGCCGAACGACAGGATCGCGCCGATGACGATGAGGGCGATGCCACCACCGATGCCCATGGGGACTCCTTCGGGTCGGGTCGGCGCTGGGGGTCGCGCCGGCTCAGGGGAGAGCCTGGCGCGACCCGGCCGACCTCGCACCCGGAGAGCTCGCTCGTCGCCCGATCAGCCCAGGATGTCGGGGTACTGCGCGTCCTCGCCGAGCACGTGCTGCGCGAGGAACGCGCCGACCACCTGGTACCAGACGATCGCGTGCTGCGGGCTGAGCACCCAGTGGTTCTCGTCGGGGAAGTACAGGAACCGGTGGTCCGAGCGGCCGTCCTCGCCGGCGGGGCTGCCGGACGCCGAGAGCAGCTCGTACCAGAGGCGCAGGCCCTCGCCGATCGGCACGCGGTAGTCCTTGTCGCCGTGCACGACGAGCATCGGCGTGACGATCTTGTCGACGAAGCGGTGCGGCGAGCTCTCGAGCGCCATCTCCTCGGTCATCTCCCGCGCCCAGTAGAACGCGGCGTCCGTCGTCGGGCCGAACTGGTCGAGGGCCCACAGGCTCGCGTGCGTGACGATCGCGCGGAACCGGTCCGTGTGGCCGGCGACCCAGTTGGCCATGTAGCCGCCGAACGATCCGCCCATCGCGGCCGTGCGGGTCTCGTCGATGTCGTCGCGGGCCTCGACCGCGTCGGTGATCGCGAGCAGGTCGGTGTAGGGCGCCTTGCCCCACGCGCCCCAGCCCACCTGGATCATGTCCTGGCCGTAGCCGGTCGACAGCGCGGGGTCCGGCAGCAGCACGGCGTACCCCTGCGCGACGAGCAGCCACGGGTTCCAGCGCCACGACCAGGCGTTCCACGAGCCGAGCGGGCCACCGTGGATCCAGAGCAGCAGCGGCGCCTTGTCCGCGCCGCTCGCGCCGTCAGGCAGCGCGAGCCAGGCACGCACGCGACGGCCGTCCTCCGCGGTCGTCTCGACCTCGGTGAGAGTTCCGGGCAGCGCGGGGGTCTCGACCGGGCTCGTGAGGGCCGTCGTCTCGCCGGTGGCCAGGTCGATGCGGACCGGGTGGGCGGGCGCCTCGTACGACGCGCGGATCGCGTAGGCCGTGGTGCCGTCGCTCGTGACCTGGACGTCGGTGAACGTCGCGGCGTCGCTGGTCACGCGGGTGACCTCGTCGGCGGCCAGGTCGACGCGGAACACGGGGCCCCGGCCGTCCTCGTCGGCCAGCACCAGCAGCCCGCTGCTGTCCGGGAGCCAGACGGGCGAGTGGGGCCAGCGGTCCCAGCCGTCCGCGACGACGCGCGCGTCGCCGCCCGCGAGCGGCACGAGGCCGAGCCGGACGACGGGCGCCTCGAACGGGGTCGAGATCGTCTCGCGCGAGTAGGCGACCCACTGGCCGTCGGGGCTGACGGCCGGGCTGCCGAGGTCGGCGCCGTCGTCGTCGACCAGCACGCGGCGCGCGCCCGTCGCGACGTCGATCGCGACGAGCTGCGAGCGCTGGTCGCCCTTAGCGCCCGGCACGGTCCAGCCGGTGACGATCGTCGTGCCGTCCGGGCTGATCGCGTACCCCTGCTCGACGAGCGCGGCGCGGGCGTCCTTCGTCACGTCGGCCAGCTCGAGCCGCGGGTCGGTGGCGGCGGCCAGCGGGGCCGTCACGGACTGCGGCACGTCGGCGGTGAACAGGTGCGGCTGGGCCGGGCCGAGGTCGTGGTCCCAGTACCGGACGGGGTAGCCGTCGTGCAGGATCGCGGCGACCTTCTTGTCCGTGCGGGCCTTGCGGAGCTTCTCGTCGTGCTCGGCGTCGACCGCCGACGGCAGCACGTCCGACCCGACGACGATCGTCCCGGCGTCCGCCGCAACCTTGACGCCGCCGAGCCCGGCCGCGCGATCCGCGACGACGCGCGCCTCGGCGCCGTCCGCGGGCAGCAGCCACAGGGCGGGACCGGCCTCGTCGTCCGGCTCCTTCGCGTCCGGGTCGGGGCGCGAGCTGGTGAACAGCAGGTCGCCCGCGGGCGTGAACGCCGCGCTGGCTTCGCCCTTGGCCGACCTGGTCAGGCGCCTTGCGGGCTTCTGGCCGGCCGGGTCCACCTCCCACAGCGCGGTCACGTACTTCGTCGCCTTCGCGTCGAGCGTGGCGACCGCCGTCACGAGCCGCGTCCCGTCGGGCGACAGCTTCAGCCCGGAGACCCGGGGGATGGCGACATAGGCATCAAGGTCATGGAACGGCGAGGCAGCATCAGTCACCCGTACGTCCTATCACGCCCGATACCCCACCCACCCTCCTGGCGACCGGCCGGTCGAGCAGGTCGTTACGCACGCATCCGGGCATCGAAGCGTGCATCACGGCCTGGTCGGCGGGAGTTCGCGGCGTCGAGCGCGAGGTGTTGGCGGATCGTCGCGACGAGGTGGTGGGGGAAGTCGGCGCGGATGAAGCGGAGCAGGTCGACGCGGCCGGTAAGGAGGAGGCGGTTCTGGCGGGTGCGGTCGGAGTACAACGCCTGTGGGGTGTCGTGGACCTCGCGACCGTCGATCTCGACGAGCAGCCATCGCCCGTCGCGCAGCCGCCAACCGAGATCGCCCCGCCCGACGAACCGTCCGCCGTCGTCACGAATGACCACCTGCAGGTCGTCGGGCGCGATGCCCGCGTCGAGGCATCGCAGGCGTGCGTCCGTCTCCAGTGGTGACTCCGAACGCCCGTCGACCAGCCTCCACCACGGTTCCAGCCGTGCCGCGCCTCGTCGCCCGCGGACCCCCGCCTTGACGCGCGCCATCCCCTCCAGGTCCAGGAGCCGCTTGTTGAGCGCGCTGTCGAGGATCGCGACCGCGTGCGTGCGCGCCAACGCCGGCAACGCCTGGATCAGCGCCGCCTCGACCGACGCGATTCGACGGCCGTCCACGACCACCGTCGTCACCCCCGCGAACTGCCGGAGCCGGATGCCATCTCGGGATCGCAGGCGCGATCCATCGGCCAGCGTGACCTCCGGCTGGACGACGATTGGCAGACCGGCGACACCATGGAGCGCCAAGGCGCACGCGCCGACGGCGATCGCACTCGGCCCGTAGGCCAACATTCCGAGCCACGCGGCCCGGCGGCGGCGCTCGTCCGGGTGCCGCTCGTGCGGCGGGGAGACCACGGTGTCGAAGACTCCCCGCGTCGGCTGGCTCCACCTGCGCGCCGAGACCAGCCGCGTCCGGGCACCACGGGCCACGCCGTGGGCGGCGCACTGCTCCGAGGACACGAGCCCCGCCTGCCGCACGGCCACGGCAAGCAGCCCGACCGGCACGACGATTCCCCGAGACACGCCCCCACTCCACCGCACCTGACGCCGCCGCATCCCCGGTCATCCCCAACCCCGACTGCCCACGGCCGTCGAGCAGGTGGTTGTGCACGCTTCCAGCCCGCGAAGCGTGCGTAATCACCTGCTCGGCGGAGAGATCTCGGGGGTTGCGGTAGCCGGGCTGGGCGGGGGGACCGGGCCGCCGGGGTCAGGGGGTGTTGTTGAGGCGGGTGAGCATGGCGTTGTAGTCGTCCAGCTCCGTGTCGCCGTCGCGGTCCACGCGGCGGTCGCGGCGGCGGGCGGCGCGCTCGTCGTCGCGGGACCAGGCGACCGCGACGCCGATCGCCATCACCAGGGTCGGGATCTCGCCGATGCCCCAGGTGATCGCGCCGCCGGTCTGCTGGTCGGCGATCGCCGACTCGCCCCACGGGCGGCCCATGAGGCCGAACCAGTCGGCCACGAGCAGCGAGTCGCCACCCACGAGGGTCACACCGAAGAACGCGTGGAACGCCATCGTCGCGAACAGCAGCAGCAGCCGCTGGGGGTAGGGCGGGCGCTTCGGGCCGGGGTCGATGCCGATCATCGCGTTGACGAACAGGTACCCCGCCAGCGAGAAGTGCACGACCATCGCGAGGTGGCCGACCGGGCTGCGCAGCGCCCACTCGAAGATGCCCGAGTAGTAGAAGACCAGCATCGAGCCGATGAAGTTCAGCGACGCGACCAGGGGGTTCGCGAGGAACCGGCCGACGTGGCTGTTGACCATGACGAGGATCCACTCGCGCGGGCCGCGGGAGACGTCGCCCCGGAGGGTCGCGGAGCGGTTGGGCAGCGCGCGCAGCGCGAGCGTCACGGGCGCGGACACCGCGAGGAACAGGGGGATGACCATCGCGAGCAGCATGTGCTGGAGCATGTGCGCGCTGAACAGGACGTGCCCGTACAGCGACGGCCCACCGGACGTCACCCAGAAGAACAGCACCATGCCGAACGTCCACGACGCCGTCCGCGCCCACGACCACGAGTCGCCCCGACGGCGCAGCCGCAGCACCCAGCGCCAGTACACGACGACCCCCGCGACGGCGGCCGACGCGAGCACCAGGTCCCACCGCCACTCGGTGAACCAGCGCTCGAGGGTCGGCTCGGGCGGCAGCGCGTGGCCGGTCAGGCGGTAGGCGGGCGTCGGGTCCGCGGGCGGCACCTCGGCGACGGGCGGAGCGGTCGACGAGAGCGCGACCGCGACCCCCGACACGGCCCCCATGACGGTGAGCTCGACGAGCACGAGCCGCCAGAACAACGCGGTCCCCGCACGCCCGGCCGAGCCCCCGGCCAGCCGGGGGATGACCGCTCGGCGGTGCGCGAGCCCGAGCAGCCCCAGCACCCCGAACAGCGCGATCTTGGCGAGCAGCAGGATCCCGTACGAGGTGCCGAGGTCGGACCAGGAGCTGAGCCGGATCACCCCGTTGACGGTCCCCGAGACCGCCACCGCCACGAAGCACCAGGCCGCGATCGACGAGTACCGCGCCACCGACGCGGACAGGTCGGTGCCGATCCGCCGCACGAGCAGCGCGAGGGCCGCGAGCGCCCCGATCCAGATCGCCGCACCCACCAGGTGCAGCAGCATGGAGGAGGTCGCCAGGTCGTGGCTCGCGGCGCCGGCCGCGTGGCCGAGCTGCGCCTGCTCCCACAGCGCGACGAGGGCGAGCGCGGCGGTCCAGGCGGCGCCCGTGGGGGTCGCGACGACGAGGGCGAGCGCGGTGACGACGGCCGCGACGGTCGTGATGAGCAGCAGGGTGCGGCCCAGCTCGATCTGCGTGACGAACAGCCCGAGCTCCTGCCCGAACGACGCGGAATCGAGCGGCCGACCCGCCACGGAGGCGTACTTGAGCACGAGGTTCACGACGCACGCGAGGGTCCAGACCCCGGCGGCCCAGCCCGCGACCAGCAGGCTGCGGGGGTACGCCCGCCCCTCCGCGCGCTCACCCCGACCGCGGTCCGACGAGCCCGCCCGCGGCAGCACGCACACCGCGAGCACGAGTGCACCGAGCGCGACCGACCCGGCGAGGTCGGTGAGCGTCGTGGTGATCGGCAGCCCCCACCGCACGGCCGCGCCGGGATCGCGCAGCAGCTCGGGCAGCGCGGCCCCGGAGAACGCGACCGCGACGACCACCGCCACGATCGCGGCGAGCACCAGGGCGACGACCCGCCAGGGCGACGCGGGCGCTGCGGGCGCGGCGGCACCCGCCCCGCCGGCCCCGTCGACGACGGGGCGGGCGGGACGGGCGTCGCCGCGGCGCGTGTCGGTCACGGGCGGTCGCTGCCCCCGGGAGCAGGGGTGGTGCGCCGACGACGAGCGCGCATCCAGCCCAGCAGCCCGAACGCGATGCCGATCAGCAGGCCCGCGCCCACGACCAGCAGCGCGGGCGACCGGCTGTCGGAGTCGGACGACGACGGCGCCGCAACCGGCACGGCCGAGGCGGACGGCGTGGGCGTCGCCTGCTCAGCGACCCCCGCGGACGCCGTCGGCGCCTCCGTGGGCACCGGCCGCGCACCGGTCGACGCCGTGAACCCGAACGTCCCCGACACCGCGTGGCCGTCCTGCGACGTCACACGCCAGGTCACGGCGTACTCCCCCGCCGGCAGGTCCCCGACGAGCGCCTGGCTCACGGTGCTGTCGACCAGCTCGGCGTCACCGGTGCTGACGACGCTGCCGTCGGGACCCTTGACCTCGATCACCGTGCCGAGCGCGACGGCCGGCTCCTCGAAGGTCAGCGTCACGCGCTCGGGCGGCGCGTCGACCGTGCTGCCGTCCGCGGGGTCGACGCTCACGAGCTCGTCGTGCGCCTGCGCGGCGGGCGCCGCGACGACCCCCAGGGCGAGCAGCAGCCCGACGACGAGCCCGGCGGCTGGTGCAGTTCGACGACGCATGTGTCCCAGGATCCCCCACGTCACGGCTGAACCTGGCGTCGGCGGCCCGTGACGAGGGCCACGACGAGCGCGGCCGCTCCGAGGACGAGCCCCCCGACCCCGAACCAGAGGCCCGCGTCCGACGACGACTCCGAGGCTGCGGGGGCCGACGCGTGGTGCGCGTCGCCCTCCGCTGCCGTGATCGTCAGCTCGGGCGCCGGGCTCTCGGGCTCCTCGCTCCCGGTCGTCGGCTCGTCCCAGTCGACGACCGTGCCGTCGGAGTAGGTCTGGTGCGCGGGCAGCAGCAGCTCGGTGCCGGCCGCGGGCAGCGGCCCCACCTGCAGCTCGAACTCCTGGAACTGACCTGCCCCGATCGCCGCGTCGGGCGACGCCGTGAACACCACGTGCAGCGGCGCCTCGGTGATCGTCGCGCCCTCGACGTCGACGGGCTCGGGCAGCTTGCCGGTCTGCACCTCGGCGGTCCAGCCGGGCACGGGCCGGGTGCCGACGTGGGACAGCGGGGTGTCGGTGGGCAGGTCGATGACCACGTTCGTGGTGGTCGCCGCGTCCTTCTCGTTCGGGACGCGGAACGTCAGGACGGTCCACGCGCCGGCGGCGGTGGTCTCCGGGATGACCCGGACGTGGGCGGAGGCGGCGGTGGCCGGCAGGACGACGAGGCCGAGCCCGACGAGGGCGGCGGCGGCGGTCTGCAGGGGACGACGAGGCATGGTGGTTCCTTCGCGATGGCTTCCGGCGGGCTCATCGGGCGTTCGTCGCCGACGAGCCGCCGGACGGGTGGCGGCACGTGCAGGGCGCCGCTCGGCCTCAGAGGGCGGACGGCACCGGTGACTGCCAGGCGGGCGGCCCCCGCAGCGGGACCACGCCGCGCCACGTCTGGCGCTCGAAGGAGTCGTGCTCGACCGCGACGGGCAGCTCGGCCCAGGCGGGAAGGACCGTGGCGTCGAACCGCGCGACGAGCGGCCGGAGCCACGCCGCGAGCCAGTCCAACGCCCGGTCCGCGCCGGCCACGACGAGCGCGCACGCCACGACGGCGAGCCCGTGCGCCGCGACCATCGCCCACGCGCCGAACATCGGCATGAGCGTCGCGTGGCCGACCGCCGAGCCGCAGCCCGTCGTCGCGAGGTAGGCGGCGTGCGCCGCGTGGTCCATGCCCGCGTGCCGGCCCGTCGGCACGAGCGCGGCGCACCCGAACCCCTCGAGGAGCGAGAGCGCGGAGTGCAGCGCGACCTGCGCGACGGACAGCGCGACGACGGCGCCGACGAGCCCGACCCGCCGCCCCGTCAGGGCGACGGCACCGGCCAGGACCAGGGCGACGAGGGCCGCGACGACGAGGGGAGCGGGCACCGAGCCGCCGCCCAGGACGTGCGCCCCGCAGGCCAGGGCGACGACGACGGACGCGGCGACGAGGGCGCGCGCGAACCGCAGCGCTCCGCTCGTCGGGGTGACCACCGGGCAACCCTAACGGCTCCGGGCTCCCAGCGGGAGAGCGCTTTCCAAGAATGTGCTTGGGGAACATGACCGCCCCGGGCCAGTGTTGTGCACTGCGGGCCAGTGCCCGCCGATCCTCCTCCGTCCCCCGAACGCTCGAGAAGGTCCGATGTCGCAGAGCAGCACCACGGCCGCGCCCGAGAACGCCTCCGGCTTCCGTCCCCCCACCCACCGCGAGATCCTCACGATCCTCGGCGGCCTGATGATCGGCATGTTCCTGGCCGCGCTCGACCAGACGATCGTGGCGACGTCGATCCGCACGATCGGCGACGACCTGCACGGGCTGTCGCTGCAGGCCTGGGTCACGACGGCCTACCTGCTCACGGCGACCATCTCGACCCCGCTGTACGGGAAGCTCTCCGACGTCTACGGCCGCAAGCCGTTCTACATGCTGGCGATCTCGCTGTTCGTAGTGGGCTCGCTGCTCTCGGGCACGGCCGACTCGATGTACCAGCTCGCGGTCTACCGCGGCCTGCAGGGGCTCGGGGCCGGTGGCCTGATGTCGCTCGCGATCACGATCCTCGGCGACCTCGTCGCGCCGCGTGAGCGTGCCCGCTACCAGGCGTACTTCCTCGCGGTGTTCGGCACGTCCTCGGTGCTCGGCCCGGTGGTCGGCGGGTTCTTCGCCGGCGCCGACACGATCCTCGGGATCGACGGCTGGCGCTGGGTGTTCCTCATCAACGTGCCGATCGGGCTCATCGGCATCCTCGTCATCTGGCGCGTGCTGCACCTGCCGCCGCTGCAGAAGGTCGAGCACCGCATCGACTGGCAGGGCGCGCTCGCCCTCGTCGTCGCGCTCGTGCCGCTCCTGGTCGTCGCCGAGCAGGGCCGCTACTGGGGCTGGGGCTCGGGCAAGGCGGCCACCGCCTACGCGGTCGGCGTCGTCGGCATCGCGCTGTTCCTGCTCGCCGAGCGGCGCGCGAAGGCCGACGCGATCCTGCCGCTCTACCTGTTCCGCAACCGCACGTTCTCGGTCGGCGCCGGCGCGAACACGGTCATCGGCCTCGGCATGTTCGGCGGGCTCGCGACGCTGCCGCTGTACCTGCAGATCGTCAAGGGCCAGTCGCCCACCGAGGCCGGCCTCACGCTCATCCCGTTCACGGTCGGCATCATGGCGGGCTCGATCATCGCGGGCCAGACGACGTCGCGGACCGGCCGGTACAAGCTCTTCCCCGTCGCCGGCACGGTGCTCATGGTCCTCGGCGCGCTGACGTTCTCCCGGGTCGACGCGGGCACGGAGCTGCCGTACATCTTCGGCGCCTCGGTGCTGTTCGGGCTCGGCCTCGGGTTCACGATGCAGCCGCTGGTGCTCGCGGTGCAGAACGCGGTGGCGGTGCGCGACATGGGCGTGGCGACCTCGTCGTCGCTGTTCTTCCGCCAGATGGGCGGGACGCTCGGCACGGCGATCTTCCTCTCGGTGCTGTTCTCGACTGTGGGGTCCAACATCACGCAGGCGTTCGCCAAGGCGGGCCAGACCCCGGCGTTCAAGGCCGCCCTGCAGGACCCGGCGGTGCTGAACGACCCGGCGAACGCGCCCGTGCTCCAGGCGCTGAAGGGCGGCGGCGGCCTCTCCCTCGACGACTCCGCGTTCATCAGCGCGCTCGACGAGCGCCTCGCCAAGCCGATCCTCGACGGCTTCGCGCAGTCGGTCGACCTCGTCATGATCCTCACCGCGATCGCCCTGGTCATCGGCGTCGTGCTCGCGATCCTGCTGCCGGAGCTGCCGCTGCGGAACGTCTCGGGCATCGAGGGTCGGATGGCCGACGAGCACGCCAGGGCCACGGCCGCCGCACCGGCGGGGGTGACCGCCGTCGGGGCGACGACGACGCTGGCCGCTCAGGAATCACCCCACCCCGCCGCCGCCGATTCAGAGGCGGCTCCCAGGGAGCGCGGCTAGGTTCGCAGGGCAGACCTGCGACACCCGACCCCCGGAGGCGACGATGCACGAGCACGGCACCACCTGTACCGGATGCCTGGACCGACGTCAGATGCTCACGCGGGCGGGGGTCGTGACCGCGGCCGCGGCCGGCGTGGCCGTGCTCGCCGCGTGCGGCGGTGGCGGCTCGGACACGCCGGCGGCCACCCAGGCCGCGGACGGCTCGCTCGCGAAGGTCGCCGACATCCCCGTCGGCGGCGCGCTGTCGGTGACGTCGGGCAGCGACAAGCTCCTGCTCGTGCAGGCCACGGCCGGCGCGGTCACGGCCTACTCCTCGATCTGCCCGCACCAGGGCTGCACGGTCGTGCCCGGCAACGGCGAGCTCGACTGCCCGTGCCACGGCTCGCGGTTCGACCTCACGGGCGCGGTGCTCGCGGGCCCCGCGACCGAGGGCCTCTCGCCGTTCGACGTGCACGTCGACGGTGACGCCGTGTTCGCCGGGAAGGCCTGAGCCATGGCCTGGCTTCGCGGTCCCGCGGCCGGGTCGGCGCTCCTGCGAGGCCTGCTCTCGGCGTGCGTCCTGCTCTCGGCGGTCATCCACCTGGACCTGTGGGCCGACGGGATGAAGAACACCCGCGTCGGCGACGCGTTCATGATCAACGCGGTCGCGGGGCTCGCGATCGGCCTGCTCGTCCTGGTCTGGCGGCACTGGATCCCGCTGTTCCTGGCCGCCGGGTTCGGCGCGTCGACCCTGGGCGCGTTCCTGCTGTCGACCACCTCGTCCGGCTTCATGGGCGTGCACGAGGAGTGGCAGGGGTTCGACATCTGGGCGTGCGCGATCGTCGAGGCGGCCGCGATCGTGCTGGCCGTCGCGGCCTTCCTCGTCGAGCGGCGGTCACCCGCCGCCCGGTAGCGGCGGTCAGCCCCAGACGAGCCCGTGCGCGGGCTCGGCCAGCACACGCGCCACGTCGGCCAGCACGCGCGCCCCGAGCTCGCCGTCCACCAGCCGGTGGTCGAAGCTCAGCGCGAGCTGGGTCACGTGGCGGACCTTGATCTTGCCCTTGTGCACCCACGGCTGCTCGCGGATGGCGCCGAACGCGAGGATCGCGGCCTCGCCCGGGTTGAGGATCGGCGTGCCCGTGTCGATGCCGAACACGCCCACGTTGGTGATCGTGATCGTGCCGTCGGACATGTCCGCGGGCGTCACGCGGCCCGCGCGCGCGGTCGCGGTGAGCTGCGCGATCCCGTCGGCGAGCTCGCGCAGCGTCAGGCGGTGCGCGTCCTTGATGTTCGGCACGACGAGGCCCCTCGGCGTCGCGGCCGCGATGCCGAGGTTGATGTAGTGCTTGTAGACGATCTCCTGGCTGGCGTCGTCCCACGACGCGTTGATCTCCGGGTGCCGCCGGATCGCGAGCATGAGCGCCTTGGCCGCGATGAGCAGCGGCGTGACGCGCACGTCGGCGAACTCGCGGTCGGCGCGCAGCCGCTCGACGAGCTTCATCGTGCGCGTGACGTCGATCGTGTGGAACACCGTGACGTGCGGGGCGCTGAACGCGCTCGCGACCATCGCCTCCGCGGTCCGCTTGCGCACCGACTTCACCGGCACGCGCGTCTGGCGGCCGTCGGAGGAGACCGTGCCCGACGCGAGCCACGGCTGCTCGTCGCCCGCGTACGTCGCGAGCGTGCGGGCCTCGGCCTGCGCGCTCATCGCCAGGACGTCCTCGCGCGTGACGATGCCGCCGGGGCCGGTGGGCGTCACGGAGTCGAGGGACACCCCGAGCTCGCGGGCCAGCTTGCGCACGGGCGGCTTGGCCAGCGCGTGCGGGCTCCGCGGCGCGGGCGCGGCGGCCTCGGTGCCGCGCGGGCGCCGACCCGTGCCGCCCTCGGCCAGCCCGTAGCCGACGAGCACGGGTTCGGGCTTCGCGGCAGGCTCCGGTGCCGGCGCGCTCGCCTCGCGCGCCGCCTCCATCTCCTCGGCCCCGCCGGGCTCGACCCCTCGGTGCCGCTCGGCGCCGCCGACGTGTCGCACGGACCCCGTGACGACGGGCGGCTCGGTGGGCGCGGCCGCACCGTCCGGGTCGGTGTCGATCTCGATGATCGGCGTCCCCACGTCCACGGTCGTGCCGGGCGCGACGAGCAGCTGCGTGACCACGCCGGCCCACGGGCTGGGCAGGTCGACGAGCGACTTCGCGGTCTCGATCTCGACGATCGTCTGGTTGACCTCGACGCGGTCCCCCACGGCTACCTGCCAGGCGACGATCTCGGCCTCGGTCAGCCCCTCACCCGCGTCGGGCAGCGGGAACTGCTGGAAGGTGGGCACAGTCGGACTCCTCGGTCAGAAGGCGAGCGAGCGGTCCACCGCGTCGAGCACGCGGTCGAGGCTCGGCAGGTAGTCGTGCTCGATCTTGGCCACCGGGTACGGCGTGTGGAAGCCCCCGACGCGCAGCACGGGCGCCTGCAGGTGGAAGAAGCACTCCTCCGTCACGCGGGCGGCGACCTCGGCGCCGGTGCCGTAGAGCACGGGCGCCTCGTGGACGACGACGCAGCGACCGGTCTTGCGGACGGAGGCGGCCACCGTCGCGGTGTCGAGCGGCGAGAGCGCGCGCAGGTCGACGACCTCGATGCTCGTCCCCTCGGCGGCCGCGGTGTCGGCCGCCTTGAGCGCGGTCTGCACGGTCGGGCCGTAGGCGACGAGCGTGATGTCGGTGCCCTGGCGGACCACGCGCGCGCCGTCGAGGCCATTCGTCGCGGGCGCGTCGAGGTCGACGTCGCCCTTCTCCCAGTACCGGCCCTTGGGCTCGAAGAACAGCACCGGGTCGGGGGACCGCACGGCCTCCTGGATCATCGCGTACGCCTGCGCGGGGCTCGACGGCGTGACGACCCGCAGGCCGGCCGTGTGCGCGAACAGGGCCTCGGGCGACTCGCTGTGGTGCTCGACCGCGCCGATGCCGCCGCCGTAGGGCACGCGGATGACGACGGGCAGCGTGAGCCGGCCGCGCGAGCGGTAGTGCATCTTGGCCAGCTGCGTGGTGATCTGGTCGAACGCCGGGAAGATGAAGCCGTCGAACTGGATCTCGCACACCGAGCGGTAGCCGCGCATGGCCAGGCCGATCGCGGTGCCGATGATGCCGGACTCCGCGAGCGGGGTGTCGACCACGCGCTTGGCGCCGAACTCGGCCTGCAGCCCGTCGGTGACGCGGAAGACGCCGCCCAGCTTGCCGATGTCCTCGCCCATGAGCAGCACGTTCGGGTCGTCGGCCAGCGCGCGCCGCAGGCCCAGCGTGATCGCCTTCGCGAAGGTCAGACGCTGCGTGCCGGTGAACGCGTCGACCGGGGCGGCGGCGGTCGTCGCGGTCATCGGTGGCTCCCCTCGCCGTGCTGCGCATCGAGGAACGAGGCCTCGTAGCCCTCGAACCAGGTGCGCTCGGCCTCGACCACGGAGTGCGGCGTGGCGTAGACGTGCTCGAACATCGAGGCGGCCGACGGGCGGCCCATCGCCCGGACGGTGGTGCGGATGCGCTCGCCGAGGGCGTCCGCCTCGGCGTCGAGCTGGTCGAGGAACGACGTCGGGAGCTGGCCGAGACCCTCGAGGTAGGTGCGCAGGCGGTCGATGGGGTCGCGACGACGCCAGTGCTCCTCCTCCTCCGACGAGCGGTAGCGGCTCGGGTCGTCGGACGTGGTGTGCGCGCCCATCCGGTACGTGAACGCCTCGATGAACGTGGGCCCACCGCCCGAGCGTGCGCGCTGCAGGGCCTCCTGCGTGACCGCGTAGCTGGCCAGCACGTCGTTGCCGTCGACCCGGACCGCGGGGATGCCGAAGCCGGGGGCGCGGTCGGCGAGCGGCACCTTCGACTGGTTCGTCGTCGGCTCGGAGATGGCCCACTGGTTGTTCTGGCAGAAGAACACCACGGGAGCCTCGTTCACCGCGGCGAACACGAGCGCCTCGCTCACGTCGCCCTGCGAGGTCGCGCCGTCGCCGAAGTACGCGACCACCGCGGTGTCGCGCGCCGGGTCGCCGGTGCCGACGTCGCCGTCGCGCTGGACCCCCATCGCGTAGCCCGTGGCGTGCAACGTGTGCGAGCCGATGACCAGCGTGTAGAGGTGGAAGCCGTGCGCCACGGGGTCCCAGCCGCCGTGATCGACGCCGCGGAACAGGCGCAGCACGTCGGTGAGGTCGACGCCGCGGGTGTGCGCCACGCCGTGCTCGCGGTAGCTGGGGAACACGTGGTCCTGCGGGGCGAGCGCGTGCCCCGAGCCGATCTGTGCGGCCTCCTGGCCGAGCGCCTGGGCGAACAGGGCGAGCTCGCCCTGGCGCTGCAGCGCGGTCGCCTCGGTGTCGAACCGCCGCACGAGCACCATGTCGCGGTACATCGCGCGCAGGGCGTCGGCATCGAGGTGGGCGACGAGGGCGTCGTACGTCGGGTTCGCGACGCGACGGCCCTCGTGGTCGAGCAGCTGGACGAGCCCGTCCGTGGTCAGGGGGCCCGCCGTCGACGCGTCCGACCCAGGGGTGGGGGTCGTGGGTGTCTGGCTCTCGGGGATGGAGGTCGAGCTCACGCGGTAGCTCCTTCGCGTGCCCGCAGCCAGGTGGCCGCACCGGTCCGTCCGAGCGGGGGACTCGAACCTACGTCACCGTAGCCTACGGAACCGTAGGTTGCGGCAGAAGCCCTCCGACAACGCTGCGCCGCGCGTCTTGTGGACTCCCGACAGACTCCTCGCCGACCCTCCTCAGCGCGCGTGGGCGGCCTCCGCGATCTCGAGGAAGAGGTCCACGGCCTCGGGCTCGCCGACGCTGACGCGCACACCGTCGCCCGCGAACGGCCGCACGATGACGCCCGCCCGCGCGGACCGCTCCGCGAAGCCGGTAGCCGCCTCGCCGAGCGGAAGCCAGACGAAGTTGGCCTGGCTGTCGGCCACCTCCCAGCCCTGGGCGCGCAGGCCGTCGAGCAGGCGGGTGCGCTGCCCGACGATGCGATCCACGCGTGCCAGCAGCTCCGAGGTGGCCCGCAGCGAGGCGAGCGCGGCGAGCTGGCCCGCGTGCGACACCCCGAACGGCGTCGACGCCGCGCGGATGCCGGCGGCCAGGCGCGGGCGCGCGACCGCGAAGCCGACCCGGAGGCCCGCCAGCCCGTAGGCCTTGGAGAACGTCCGCAGCACGACGACGTTCGGGTGGTCGGCGAAGACGGCCAGGCCGTCGGGCACGTCGGGGTCGCGGACGAACTCGACGTAGGCCTCGTCCAGCACGACGAGCACGTCGCCCGGGACCGCGGCGAGGAACGTGGCCAGCTCGTCGGCGTGCACCGCGGGGCCCGTGGGGTTGTTGGGGGTGCAGACCAGCACCACGCGCGTGCGCGGCGTGACCGCGGCCGCCATGGCCTCGAGGTCGAGCCGCCCGCCGGGCGCGAGCGGGACGCGAACACCCGTCGCGCCGGCCAGCGAGATCGCGATCGGGTACGCCTCGAAGGAGCGCCAGGGGACGACGACCTCGTCGCCGGACTCGCAGACCGCGGCCAGCACGTGGCCCAGCACGGCCACCGAGCCGCAGCCGGTCACGATCGTCTCCGGGGCAACCCCCAGCGACGCGGCGATCGCCTCGGACAGCTCGGTCGCGTACATGTCCGGGTAGCGGTTGACGTCCGCGGCGGCGTCGACGATCGCCGCGACCACCGACGGCAGCGGCGGGTACGGGTTCTCGTTGGAGGAGAGCTTGAACGCCGCAGCGCCGACCGGGGCGCGCCCGCCCGGGACGTACGGCGGGAGGTCTGCGAGGGCCTGGCGCAAGGGGACGCGGGTCACGGGTGCCAGCATGCCACCACCCGGAGATGGCAGGATCGCGGCATGGCCTTCCTGCTGCGCGTGATCATCAACGGCGTCGCCATCTGGCTCGCGACGCTCCTGCTGTCCGGCCTGGACATCGTCGGGTACGACTCCACCTGGGAGCACATCGGCATCATCGCGCTGATCGCGCTCGTGTTCGGGCTGGTCAACGCGATCGTCAAGCCGATCGTCGCGATCCTGTCGATCCCGCTGTACATCCTCACGCTCGGGCTGTTCACGCTCGTGGTCAACGCGCTCATGCTCATGCTGACCGCCTGGATCACGGAGTTCACCAACTGGGGCCTGCGCGTCGACGACTTCTGGTGGGCGGTGCTCGGCGGCCTGATCATCTCGATCGTCAGCTTCGCGCTCTCGGTCCTCATCCCGGAGAGCCGCCGCTCCTGACCTCGGGCGCCGGGTCGAGGCGGGGCACCCGCCGGCGCCCGGTCGTCGGGTCCGTCGCGACCGCGTCCGGTGCGCGCGTGACCGAGAACTGCCGCGTCTGCGCCGTCGTCCCCGGCGGCCCGAGCACGCGGGCGAGCTCGGCGTCGAAGCCGCGCAGGGCGGGGCTCCCCGCGAGCCGGGAGTCCGCGAGCTCGGCCGTGCGCACGTACTGCTCGAGCGAGTGCGCGTGCGCCAGGTGGGCGGCCCCGATGCTGCGCCGCACGACCACGACGTCGCGGCCGACGGCGTTCGGCCGCCCGTCCGTCTGCGGCACGAGGTCCTCGTCGATCCGGTAGTGCCGCACCTGGACGCCGGCGGGAACCGCGCGCGGGACGTCGGGCGAGCCCGCGGTGAGCACCGCCCGCACGTCGTACGCGCCCGCCGCGAGCGACGCCGCCGCGACCGCGACCATGCCGCCCTGGCTGTGCCCGGCGAGGAGCACGGGCTCGTCGGGCGGCACGCCCGCGTCCCGCAGCGCGTGCAGGACGCCGCTCGACATGTCGTCGGGCAGCCCCGCGACCAGGCGCGCGTTCGTCGTCATGTCCGTGGCCACGTCGCCGCCGAACGCCGCGCTCTGCGTGCCCGGGATCTCGACCACCCAGCCGTGGCTCCCGTCGGGGTGGGTCAGTCGCTGCACGGAGATCGTCGACGGCGCGGTCCCGGGCGCTCCCCCGTGGGCCTCCGGGTAGGACGCGGAGACGTTGCGCAGGACGTCCGCGACCGACCGCGGCGCGGGCAGCCCGGGCGGATCGGGACGCGGGACGAGCGCCGTGGGCACCGGGTCACCGCCCGCGACCTCGCCCGCCAGAGCCCCGAGCGGGTCGCGGACGGGCACGCGACCACCGGGCAGCGCACCCCGCAGGAACCCCGCGGTCGGCCCGACGAGCCAGGACGGCACCTGCTCGCCGACGAGCGCACGCGGGTCGCCGGCCACGGCGCGACCCGCTGCCGCCGCGACGACGACCGGGACCACCGGCGCCCCCGCCGCCCACACCCCTGGCAGCTCGCCCACCACCTGCGCCTGGACACCCGCCACCTCCCGCAGCGTGCGCGCCACCCACGACTCGGCCTCGACGTACAGCTCGACCACCCGCCGCAGCCGCCGGACCAGGTCGTCCGCCCGCGCCGCGGCCGAGCCCGCCGTCGAGGCCAGCGCCTCGGCGCGCGCGGCGTCGAACGGGTACGGCGCGGGCTCGGGCTCCAGGAGCAGCACCGGGGCGTCGACCGCCCGCGCGACCGCACGCAGGTCCGCCGCGCACCCCCGCAGGGCGCGGCCGGCCGCCCCGAGCGCGGCAGCGGCGGCATCGAGATCACGCAGCTCGACGACGGTCGGGCCGGGGCCGCCGACCGCCCGCACACCATCCCCACCCCACACCTCGCTCACGCCCGGCAGCCCGCGAGCGCGACGAGCTCACCGACCGCCCGGTCCAGCGCCGCCGCCTCGAGCACGGCGCCGTCGATCTCGGCCCGGTACCGCACGGCGACCGCGCCGCCCCACGGCACAGCCCCCGCCGCCATCAGCGCCCGGCGCGCACGCCCGGCTCCGTCGAGGGCGGACAGCAGGAGAGGGACGGGGTCGTCGAACATGGGGCGACGGTAGGCAGGCACCCGGACCACGCGGCCGGCGGCGGACCCGGACTGTGGACCGGGCGGGCGCGCGACGGGGCTGTGGACGCCTCAGCCCGCGGACGGGGACCGCGGCAGCGCAAGCACCGCGACGCCGATCGCGGCGAGCATCGCCGCGGCCCGCCACACGTCGGCGGCGCCGAGGTCCGCGCCCGCGAGCAGCACCGCGACCACCGCGAGCACCTGTGCCCCCACCTGCACGCGCGCGACCGACCGCAGCCCGTCCAGCACGACCGCGACCTCGACGCGACCGCGCCACGAGGTCCGGGCGGCAAGCGCCGACCCCCACGTCGCGAGGTGCACCAGCAGCACGAGCAGCATCACGGTGGGCAGCGACGCCGCACCGCCGACGAGGACGAGGAAGCCCGCGAGCCCGGCGCAGACCGCGGTCACGACCGACCACGGCCGCAGCGCGACGAACACCCCGAGCCCGAGCGCGACGACCACGACGGCCGCGAGCAGGTCGCGGTCCGCCGCCCACCCGACGACGACCATCGCCGCGACCACGACGCCGAGCACGGCGCGCAGCAGGGTGGCCGGCACGGTCGCACCGGTCGCGAGCCGGGCCTCGGGCGTCGTGCTCATCGGGCCCCCGCCCCGACGCGCCGCTGGGCCCGGCGGGCGAGCCGGGCCAGGCCGACACCCGGCGAGCTGCGCCACGCGACGAGCTCGACGTCCGCGTCCGCGAGCGCGGCGAGCCGGTCCTCGCGCGTCATCCGCACGAGCCGCACCGCGAGCCGCTGCTTGTCGTCGAGATGCTTGTCGCGCAGCGCGGGCAGCACGTCGACCGCCACCACGCGGTGCCCGGTGCGCCGCCACTGGGCGGCGACGGCGGCCGCGTCGTCGTCGAGGAACGTCGAGAACACCACGACGAGCGCGCCGGAAGGGATCTGCGGAGCCCGCACCCGCCGGCGCGGCTCGCCCTCGGGCGAGGTCACCGCGAGCGCCTGCCGGATCCGGTCGAGCTGACGCCGCCCGCCGCCGGGCGGCAGGGGTCGGCGCAGCGCGCCGAGGTCGTCGAGGCCCACGCGGTCACCCACGGCGAGGAAGCCCTGCGCGACCGATGCGGCGGCCTGCCGGGCGAGGTCGAGCGAGGTCGAGTCGCTCGTCGCGGGTCGGACCGTGCCGCGCCAGGTGGCGGGGTCGGGGCCGACGTCGTCGCGCGAGTCGACGACGAGCATCACGACGGCCTCGGCCAGCGCGTGCTCGCGGCGCACGTACAGCTCCTGCAGGCGCGGCGAGCGCCGGGCCGTCACGCGCCAGTCGATGCGGCGCAGCCGGTCGCCTGGCGCGAACTGGTGGACGTCGCGCAGCGACCCACCCTCGCCCGGACGGCGCGAGTCGTGGCCGCCGGTCAGGCCGCGCAGCCGCGGGGGCAGCGGGAGCTCGTCGAGCGGTCGGGTCGCGGGCAGCACGACGACGGACCGCGCCGCGGGCTCCGCGGGCTCGGACACGCTGGCCGCACCGACACCCATCCCCAGGGCGTCGACCTCGGCCAGGGGCTGCGGCCCGGTGCGCAGGGTGTGCACGACGAGCGGCAGCACGCGCGTGCCGTCGACGCGGACGAGCACCTCGTCGAGCTCGTCGTCGTGCCGCCGCACGCCGATCAGCACCGCAGCGGCCCCGGCGGGCGCGGTCACGGTCACGTCGGCCGCGAGGACACCCGCGGGCGGGGACTCGTCGGGCGCGTCGACCCGGACCCGCACCTCCTGCGAGGGCCGCCGCCGCCAGTCGAGCACCGCAGCCACCACGGGCGCGGCGCCGAGCACCGCGACGTCGGGCCTCCCCAGCAGCGCGCCGGCGAGGAGCAGCACGGCACCCACGACCGCCGCGGCGGTCGTGGCGCGTGCTCGCGTCCAGCGTTCGTTCACGCGTCGGCCGGGACGCGCCGCGCCGTGGTCGGACCCGGGACGGACCGCAGCACCTCGGCGACCACGCGCTGCGGCGCGACACCGCCCGCCCAGGCCTGCGGCGTGAGCGAGATGCGGTGCGCGAGCGTCGGGACCGCGACGGTCTTGACGTCCTCGGGGGCGACGAAGTCGCGCCCGTCCAGCACGGCGAGCGCGCGGGCGACCAGCACGAGGGCCTGCGACCCGCGCGGCGAGGCGCCGACCTCGACCGCCGCGTGCTCGCGGGTGGCCGCGGCGAGGTCCACGCAGTAGCGCAGCACGTCGGGGTCGACCGCGACCGCCTCGACGCCCGCCTGCATCCCGAGCAGGGTCTCGCCGTCGACCACCGTGCGCACGGGCGCGCCCTCGGCCCGGCGCTCGAGCCGCCGCGCGAGCACGTCGACCTCCGCGTCCCGCTCGGGGTAGCCCACGGCGAGGCGGACCATGAACCGGTCGAGCTGCGCCTCGGGCAGCGGGTAGGTGCCCTCGTACTCGACCGGGTTGCTCGTCGCGAACACGTGGAACGGCAGGGGCAGCCGGTGGGTCACGCCGTCGACCGTGACCTGGCGCTCGGCCATGGCCTCGAGCAGGGCGGACTGCGTCTTGGGGGCGGTCCGGTTGATCTCGTCGGCCAGCAGGAGGCCGGCGAACACGGGGCCCGGGCGGAACTCGAACGACGTGGTCGCGGGGTCGAACACGCTCGACCCGGTGATGTCCGAGGGCAGCAGGTCGGGCGTGCACTGCACGCGCCGGAACTCCAGGCCGAGCGCGGTGGCGAGCGAGCGTGCCGCGAGCGTCTTGCCGAGCCCGGGCACGTCCTCGAACAGCACGTGGCCCGAGGCGAGCACGGCCGCGAGCGCGACGCGCAGGGGCTCGCGCATGCCGACGACGGCCGTCGCGACCTCGTCGAGGACGGCGCGCCCGGCGGAGGCGACGTCGGCAACGGGCAGGGGGTTCGTCATGGGGTCTCCGGGCTGTTCGATCCGAGACGCTCGAGCGCGCCGATGGTGTGCCGCGCGTCGGCGACGCTGGGCAGCGGGTGGGAGTGGCGGGTCAGGGTCACGTAGGCGCGGTCGCCGACGAGCTCACGCGCGCGCGACGCGGCGGCGGGGTCGGCGAGCGCCACGCCGTGCCGGGCCAGGCGCGCGGCACCGGCCTCGCGCAGGCGGCGCAGCG